>CAZZLB010000378.1:0-3631 GCA_964654655.1 uncultured Rhodoferax sp.
GCGGCAGCCTTCGGCTTTGACCAGCAAGTGGACCAGGTCAGGCCAAGCGAAGCGCTGATGCGGCGCTACTACTGGGCGGCCAAGGCGGTGACACAGCTGAACCAGATTTTGCTGCTCAACATCGAAGAGCGGCTCAACCCCTCGACCCATGAGCCGCGCCCCATCAACGCGCACTTTCTGGAGAAGGCTGGCATGGTCGAAGTTGCCAGCGACGACCTGTACCAGCGCGAGCCGCACGCGATTCTGGAAACATTTCTGGTCTACCAGAGCAACGCCGGGCTGAAGGGGCTTTCTACCCGCACCCTGCGCGCCCTCTTCAACGCACGCCACCTGATGAACGGCAAGTTTCGCAACGACCCGGTGAATCGCGAGACCTTTCTCAAGATCATGATGCAGCACGACGGCATCACCCACGCCATGCGCCTGATGAACCAGACCTCGGTGTTGGGGCGCTACCTTTGGGTCTTTCGCAAGATCGTCGGGCAGATGCAACACGACCTGTTTCACGTTTATACGGTCGATCAGCATGTGTTGATGGTGCTGCGCAACGTGCGGCGCTTCTTCATCGTCGAGCACTCCCACGAGTACCCGTTTTGCTCGCAGCTGGCATCGGGCTGGGACAAGCCCTGGGTGCTGTACGTTGCCGCGCTGTTTCACGATATTGCCAAGGGTCGGGGTGGAGATCACTCGCAGCTCGGCACGCTGGAAGCACGGCGTTTTTGCAAACTGCACGGCATAGCGAAGGAAGACAGCGCGCTCATCGAGTTCATGGTCAAGGAACACCTGACCATGAGCCACGTGGCACAGAAGTCCGACCTCAGCGACCCCGGCGTGATACAGGCATTTGCGCTGCGTGTCGGCAACGAGAGAAACCTCACTGCCTTGTACTTGTTGACGGTGGCCGACCTGCGCGGCACTTCACCCAAAGTGTGGAACGCCTGGAAAGGCAAGTTGCTGGAAGACCTGTACCGCATGACCTTGCGCTCGCTGGGCGGACGTGCTCCGGATCCGGATGCAGAGATTGAGGCTCGCAAACGCGAGGCCCTGGTTCTCCTGGCGCTGCGTGCCATGCCGTTTGAGGCGCACAAGGCCTTGTGGGCAACGCTGGACGTGGGCTATTTCATGCGCCACGATGCCACCGATATTGCCTGGCATGCGCGTCAACTATCGCGCTATGTGGGTGCCGGCAAGTCGATTGTGAGAGCGCGTCAGTCCGGCGTGGGTGAAGGCATGCAAGTGGTGGTTTACACGCCTGACCAAACCGACCTGTTCGCCCGGATCTGCGGCTATTTTGATCAGGGCGGCTTCAGCATTCTGGATGCGCGTATTCATACGGCCAACAACGGCTATGCGCTCGATACCTTCCAGATTATCACGGCCGCTCTGCCCGAGCATTACCACGAACTCACGAGCATGGTGGAAAGCGAGCTCAGTCGCGTCATCAACGAGGGTGGACCACTGCCACCACCGAGTCGCGGTCGCGTCTCACGTCGCGTCAAGAGTTTTCCGATTGCCCCGCGCGTCACGCTGCGCCCGGATGAGAAAGGTTTGCGCTGGCTGCTCAATATTTCAGCCAGTGACCGGGTCGGCCTGCTGTACTCCATCGCTCGGGTACTGGCACGGCACAGGATCAATCTGCAATTGGCCAAGATTGCGACGTTGGGCGAGCGGGTGGACGACACCTTCCTGATCGAAGGCGCGGAACTGCAGCAAAGCCGGGCTCAGATTGCCATTGAGACGGAGCTGATGGAAGCGCTGGCCTCCTGAATTCGGTCAGGTGCTGCTTGCGGAATGCCTGCGCCGGCGTGCCACAAAGGTCAACAGGCCCATGCCAGATATCAGCATCGCGTAGCTTTCAGGTTCCGGCACTGCTGCAACAGTCGCGCCAATGGCCCCGGTTGCACCGCCAAGATTGATGACGTCGGCAGCAAAGTAGGCAGCGGTACCGTTGGTCGAGAGATGGGCAAACTCGGAAATGGTCGCGTTGTGTACGGTGAAATTCAGTGGGTCGACATAGCCTCCCGCCGAGCCACCGTTGGTGCATGAAGTGGTACAGATGATGCCATAGCCAAAGTTCCCGAAAGGGGAATTGCCGGCGGGGCTGATGACACCGAAATTGCCGCTGAGTCCGTTTGCGAAAGAGATGTCGGAGATATCGCTGGTGGTGGCGCCACTCAGGTTAAAAGAGAATATGGAGTGGGAATTCTGGTTTCCGGTACCGACAAAATTCAGATCGTTGCGCAAGACAACGCTGACCAGTACATCGCTGAAACTCTGGGTCAAGGTGACCGATCCATAGGCGTCGGTGCCAAATTCGCTCACAGCGGTCGAATTCAGTGCATAGCTTGCCGACTGCGCTGCGGCAAGATTCGGCAGGACAGAAATCAGCAGGGCAATCCAAAGGGCATGAATGATTCGCATGGCACTGACTCTTGGTGAATGACGTTGCCGCAAGTCTCCCTGAGATCAGACTTTCTGCCAATAAAGCAGTGCTACCCTTTTGGCGGTATTTGCCTACTGCCTTGGCGTCGCGCAAAAGCAGTAGTTTGGTTGGCGGCCAGTGGTACCCATGTACCACATTTGGCACAGGTCGGTATCATCACTGCCTGCACAAAGGACCTACGATGATCGACCTCCACTACTGGCCCACGCCCAACGGCTGGAAAATCTCCATCATGCTGGAGGAATGCGGCTTGCCGTACCAAGCACTGCCAGTCAATATCGGCAAGGGTGAGCAATTTGCGCCTGCCTTTCTGGCCATCAGCCCGAACAACCGGATGCCAGCCATTGTTGACCATCAACCAGCTGACGGCGGCGCGCCCCTCTCTGTCTTCGAGAGCGGTGCCATTCTGATTTATCTGGCGGAGAAGACCGGCCGCTTCATGCCATCGCAGGTGCGGGGTCGCAACCAGGTCTTGCAATGGCTGATGTGGCAGATGGGGGGCTTGGGTCCGATGGCCGGGCAGAACGGGCACTTTCTGCTCTATGCACCGGAAAAGGTTCCATACGCGATTGACCGCTATGGCAAGGAGGTGAACCGGCTCTACGGCGTCCTCAACACCCAGCTCGGCAAGACCGGCGCTTTTGTGGCGGGAGATGATTATTCGATTGCCGACATGGCGATCTTCCCGTGGATACGCACCCACACGGCGCAGCAGGTGGCGCTGGCCGACTTCCCGCAGGTGGAGCGTTGGTACAACCAGTTGATGGAACGACCGGCGGTGCGGCGCGGCATTGAACTGCTGAAAGACCTGCGTGCCTCCAGTCTGAGCGAAGAAGCGCGCAAGGCATTGTTTGGCCAGACCGCGCAAAGTGTGCGTGCCGGCGACCACAAGCTGGTCTGAAAGCACAGGGCCATGATTGAATTCTTCTTTGACTGCTCCAGCCCCTGGACCTATCTGGCGTTTCACAATATCCAGCCCTTGGCGGCTGAATTGAATGAACCGATTCAGTGGCGTCCGGTCCTGGTGGGGGGCATCTTCAACGCAGTGAATCCCAGCGTATACGCGCAGCGTGAGAAGCCAGTCCCGGCCAAAGCAGCCTACATGCTCAAGGACATGCAGGACTGGGCACGCGAGGCGGATCTGAAAATCATCATGCCACCCAGGGTGTTCCCGGTCAACAGCGTCAA
>CAZZLB010000379.1:0-3627 GCA_964654655.1 uncultured Rhodoferax sp.
CAAGTCGCACTCTTCAAGGTTGATGACGGGATGGCTCACTTGCGGTCCTTTTCCATTACAGTACACCAATATGCCCTACACTCCTCGATTTCTCCAGCGGTTAGCTCCCGCTCCATCCATCTGGTAAAGCTATACGCGAAGGGCACAATCATCTGCGGGTGCTTCTCAAGTAAAGGCTGCCACCTAGCGTAGAAGAACCGATAGGCCAGCATGTCTAGGCGATGGCTAATCCACCTGCGAGTATTGGTAAGCATATTACTTCTCTCTGGTGCGGAGGGATGCCTTGGCCTTCTTCCAAGCCAACGGAAGCCTGTGCGTGATTGCAGCAGCATTCCCCCCAGCCAACTGGCGCTTTAACCTAGCCGTCTCTTTGCGCTTGATAAGCTTCTCCAGATATACCACCAAGTCCATCGCTTCCTCCTGCGCGTGTGTCAGCCATTGCAGTTCAGTCAGGTCATCCCTGTCCATCGTCACGCCATACTTCTTCAGCCCGACAGCCGCACGGTGCTCAAACTTGGCGCAGACGGACTGTGTGATGGAGTCGGTCATAGGCTCAATCCTCGCGGTTGTGATACCTCTCCTCAATCTTCATCATGTCCTTTACGGTTGACGTGGCGACATGCAACACGGCTAATCCTGCCACACATTGGCTCCACGCTATGGAGATGCTCGCAGCGTAGCATAGGTAGTAGCAGATTGTCCCGCTAATAAATAGGCATGTCAGGACAAGCAAATAGGTGTAGAGGAATGCTTTCATACAGCAGACGGAAACCAACTTCTCCAACAAGAGGACACGACTACCGAGCCGTCAAGGTTGCGCACCTCGATGATGTGGCAGCCTACGTGTGCGGCTAGGTTGCGCCGTCGCATAAAGCCCGTCCTGCCTTGTGTACACCCCGCCAGAACAGCCGCCACGCCTTTGTAGGCGGGAAGCGTCATTGCCTTGTGGTAGTGGCCTATAAGCAGCACGTCAGGCTTGGGGCCATCCCAGCCGTCTATGATCTGCTGCGCCCGAAGGCTGATAGAGATAGCCGAGCCGCCGTCAGGGTGCATAAGGTCAATCGTGATGTCCTTTTCCCCCGGCCTCTTAACCTTGAAGCGCCCGTAGTCCATCCCTAAGTAGATGATGTCCTCACGGTGTTCCGCAATGTGCTCGCAGACATCTATACCGCCATTCTTGATGTGCGAGGCGTCATGGTTGCCGGAGATGAGGTAAGTGGTAATGCCCTTCACGTAGGGATACTCCTTCACAACATGCTCAATCTGCGCATCCGCCCCATGATACTTGATCTCGTTTTCGTGCCCCTTGCGCATCTGGCACCCCTCCGTCATGTCGCCGCAGTGGTAGGCGTCCTTGATGCCCTCCTGCTTGAACCAGTCGTAGCAAGCCCTTGTAACAGCCAACTGCTCGCTCTTGGATGCGTAGTGCGTGCAGGCCAGAACACCAAAGCGATACGGGGGGGCCTTCTTGCCTATCTCAATCACCCTGTCATCGCGCTTCTTGGTAAGCAGCGCAATCTCGCGCCGAAGCGCCAGCACAGTCTGCTTCAAGGCGTCATTCGCGCTAGACGGCTCGGCTCCTATCAGCCCGTCAGGTTGCGCTATGCCTAGCTTGGCACGCAGCGCAGCTACCGCCGAAGAAGCCACATCATACGACTTGCTCAGCCGCCTGTCCGTCCAGTCAGGATGTGCCTTCAAGCCCCGCGTGATGCGCTCTGTAACCGTGAGTGTATTCATAGTTGATGTGTGACAGGCACGACATTACAGCATAACCCGATGGAGCGCAAGGGGGAATGTGAAAGAGCATTACTTAGGAGTGTTAAGTAAATGGGTGAAAAAAGGACTTGACATGGAAATAGGTTTCTGCTAACGATATTACCAGTTGCAGGCGGTGTCAGGGGCTATAGCGGCAGTCCGCTCCTTGACATGCAGCAACAGACGAAAGGCCATGCAAGTCTCTACAACTTGCCGGGTCGAGTAAATCGGTCAGCATGTGCGGCCTAACAGTCAAACGCGCTGATAAACCGAAAGCCACCGGGATATGCAGACGAAGCCGGGTGGCCACTGTGACAACTGGAAAACGGTTGTTGCAAATGTGGCACATACGGGAAACCGTAGAACTCGTGTCACGAACTCCGTGGATGGAGCCTGGTAACAGGCAAGATAGTTAGCACTGGCTGGAAGCCCTCGGCTATCTGTAAATCCGCGAAAATGCTCGGCCTGCTCCACGCCCATGACGATAGTCATAAGGCAAAGACAGTTTGGGCAGAGTGTCCTGTAATGGGATAACTCTGCCCAGCGCAACCCCAGCAACCCTGCCGATAGTCATAGGGGGCAAGGAAGACAAGGAAGGGAAGAGGGAAGCCGGAGAGGGAGGGAGAAGCAAGAAAGTGGCGTCCACCTCCATTTCCCCCTTGCGCTCTTTCGGATTTCTGGTATATTCTAGCCCGTGACGTATAGAGAACGCTACTACGCCTACCTGCATAGCCCCGCTTGGCACGACAAGCGATGCCTAGCCCTCAATAGGGACAAGCACCGCTGTGTAGCTTGCGGCAGCACGGATGACTTGCAGGTTCACCATCTGACGTATGACCGCGTGTTCGAGGAGCATCTGGACGACTTGATGACACTATGCGACTACCATCACGATCAGATTGAGGAGTTCGTAGCGGCTGGCAGGATTCTCCGTGTAGGCGATGTGCGGCACTTGGCGGCTCAGACTGTTAAACTGTTGGGTGGCGCAGTAGAGTTGCCTGCGTTGGCTCCCAAGACGTTTAAGAGTGCCAAGAAGGAGCGCACTCGCATTATTAGCGAGCAGATAGTAAGAGCGCCGGGATTTGATAGGGCTGCAAGGCGTGGCAAGACTCAATTCTGGGCTTGGTTCCTCAAGGCGTTTGAAGGCAAGCCTCAAGTGCTGCGGCGTCACTCGCTGGCATGGCATCTCAAGACGCACGCCAGCAAGAAGAAGGAGGAGGCTGTGTGTCTGGAACGGCTTCACAAGACAGGCCGTGCGATACGGTTGACGAATAGCATCATCAAGATGTTCGCTAGGAAGAAGAATTGCATCAACAAGCAGCAACTACAGGTGCTTGGGATTGGTTGGCCTCCTATGCACGGCTGGCACAAGAAGATTCACAGAATGTATGTCTCCGCAGAAACCATTGAACAACTACAGGCACTCAGGCGCTAAACCCCTCACCTTCGAGATAGACGGCACGCGGTTTGTAGAGATGCAGACTGAGGCTATTAAGAGAAAGTGGAAGTCCTCGCGTCCCCGCCCTCGCAATCGGGCTATGGGGTTCAAGGGCGAAGCGGCAGAGCGGGTGGAGGAGCTATGGAGGAGGCCATGAGGGTAGCAATCCAACACGGCACGCCTGTTTGCTGGGGTATAGAGGCCCGCTTCAAGAAAGCCCCTATCAGCAATCTCCCTTCCGGTTGGCAGTCTGTGAAGCGCAGGCTGCGTGCGGGGAAGCCTGCTATGGCCTATGTGCGTGTGAACGATGAAGTGCAGGCTTGGGTGCTTGGGCCTGACGACAAGGACCACAAACTAATCAAGCTGGCAATCCTACAGGGAGTAAACACCAAGAAGTCTAGTGTGTGTGAGTGGTGGCCTGCGTGACTCTATGA
>CAZZLB010000380.1:0-3620 GCA_964654655.1 uncultured Rhodoferax sp.
CATGCCCTGCACCGCCTTCTTTTCTGTCACGATACCAGCGACCGGCGAGCGGTAGGTCATGCTGCGTTTGGTTTCGCCTGAGGCCACCAGGGCCTTGATCTGCTCTTCGGAAATGTCCCAGTTCTTGAGCCGCTGCAGGCTGGATTCCACCAGCCGCGCCATGCCCAGTTGGGCCGGGCTGTCAGCGCCCTGCAGTGACTGCACACCTTGCGCTGCAATCGCATACTCGCGCTGTACCGAAACCAGCTCCGGCGCGTAGACCTCAAACAAGGGCTGTCCCTTGGCAACAAACTGCCCGGTCACATTGACATGCAGGCGTTCCACGTAGCCCTCAAATTTGGGCGCCACCATGAACATGCGACGCTCGTCAGGCTCGACCCGACCTGCTGCGCGCACGCTTCGATCCAGGCTGCGCAATTCTGCCAACTCGGTGCGCACACCGAGCTTTTGAATTTTGTCGGCACTGATCTTGAGCTGATTGGCCGGCACAGTCTCCTCATCGGTACCGCCCTCATAGACCGCGATGTAATCCATGCCCATCGGGTCCTTTTTGGGGATGGGCGAGGTATCGGGCAAACCCATGGGATTGCGGTAGTAGAGAAGCTTTTTTTGCGCCTTGACGGAGCTGGCCGGCGCAGCCGTGCTCTGCACTGCGTCGTGTGCAGTAGCCACAGCATCCCGGTGACCCAACCAGTATCCCGCGGCGCTGGCCAGCGCCGCGACGAGCATGCCCAGAGCGAGCCCTGTGCCTTGTTTCATAGATCTTCCCCAATCAGTCGTTCAATCTCGGCCAGGCGCATCTGCGCTTCAACCTGCGCCTTGAGCCGGTTCTGTCCGGCCTGACGGATCTGCCGCTGCGCATCCAGCAGCGTGGCGAAATCCGCCTTGCCGTTTTCATAGGCAGCCAGTGCTGCACGCCAGGTCAGATCGGCCTGCGGCATCAGGCTGTAGCGCATCAAATGCTCAGTCTGCCGTGCGGCTTCCAGCGCAGCGAGGTTGTCCGACAGGTCGGCCAGCGCCTGGTTGGCTGCGGCTTCCTGGCGCGAGCGCGCTGCGGCCAGCATGGCCTCGGACTCGCGCTCCTGCGACTTCAGGACACCATCACGTATCGGCAGGTTGAGTTCGACCATCAGTCCCCATTCCCTGAACGAGCTTTGTCGCTGCATCGCGTTGATGCCAAAGGTGAAATCCGGGTAGCGGCTCCTGTAAGTCAGATCACGGGATTTTTCGGCCGATTTGACCCTGGCGGCCTCAACGAAAAGTTGCGGATTGGCGTCGCGCAGTCGCTCGGACAGCGCAGAAAATTCGAGCTTCGATGGCTCCGGCAGGTCGCGCAGCGCAGCCGGTGCTGCCAGTCCTGCGGTCGCAGGACGCGCCAGCAGTGAGTTCAAGCGTAGCTGCGTTTGCCGCCATTCGCCCGCAAGAGCCACCAGTTCGGCACGCATGCCGGTATGTTCAACATGGATGCGCGTGATGTCCTGCTGCGCCGCCAGTCCGCCGGCGTAGCGCACCTGCAGTACCTTCTCCAATTGCAGCATCAGGTCCAGGTTTCCTTCGACCAGGCGCTGACTGGCCTGCACCAGGTAGCCCTGAAAAAACAGCGTTTTGATGCGCGTGCGAAGCTCGGCCCAGGTCTGGCGCTCTCGGCCCTGTGCGGCGTCGGCCTCCAGGCCTGCAATAGCGCGTCTGAGTTCGCGTTTGCCGGCCCAGGGGAATTCCTGCGTCAGGGTGTAGGCGGTGCCACCCACATTCGCCGGCAGCAGCGTCACACCCTGCTCGCCAGCCTTCGTGATGTCCTGCAATTCGACCTTCAACCTGGGGTCCATCAGGGCGCCCGCCGGCAGCACGCGCTCAGCAGCTGCCAGCGCCTCATGGCGCATGGCACCGAGTTCCGGATTGCGTTCTCTGGCCAAGGACAGCAAGCTCTCCAGCGTCGCGCCCGGGTTGACCTCTTGTGCCAACGCAGCGGCTGGCACCATCGGGGTCAGGACCATCAGCGCCGCGATGGCGCTGATACGCATTGCATGTCGCATGGCAAGCACCCTAGTTTGTTTTGGCCGAGGCCAACGCGTCTTCAACCAGCTTCTTCAAATCCTCATAGCCGAACTTGGGCAGCGGTTTGCCGTTGACGAAAAATTCCGGCGTCATGGCCACGCCCAGCGTATTGGCATCAGCCAGATCCTGCTGCACGATCTGGGCGACCTCGGGTGAGTTCATGTCGGTGCGCAGACGGTCCATGTCCAGCCCCAAATTGCCCAGCGGCCCCCAAATCAGGTCCACCTGCGCAACATGGTTCTGCACCCAAACCGGCTGCGCGGCAAACAAGGCCTCCAGCACCTGCTTGAACTGGCCTTGCTTGCGCGCCGCCTCCAGCACCTTCACCACCTGGTCCGAGCCACGGTGAAACGGTGCGTAGCGCACCGAGACCTTGATTTTTCCCGGATGCGCTGCCATCAGCTGTTTCACAAACGGGTAGAAGTCGGCGCAGGTGCCGCACGCAGGGTCCAGGAACTCCACAATGTGCACAGGCGCACCGGCGTCGCCAAACATCGGTGAATGTGGGCGTACCAGGGCTGCCTGATTTTGGGCCGCCTGCGCGGTCTGCTGGTCGTTCTGGTTCTTGTACAGCAGGCCCGCCAGACCCAGCGCCAGAATCAGCAGAATGGCGGCCGCTGCGTAAAGCTTTCCTCGGCTCATTTCGGCAACTCAAATCGAACGACGGACATGCTGTCGGCAGGGTCAGTGGCAAAGCGAATTTTTTGCCCGACTTGCAGCTTGTCGAGCCAGCTTGCATCTTTGACGCGGTAAACCATGGTCATGGCCGGCATGCCGTCCTTTTGCGCCCCATGCGCCAAAGCCACCTTGCCAGCGGCCTTGTCAATTTTCTTGACCACAGCCTCCTCCATGGCAGAGTTGACTGCAGTCGAGCCAGGCTTTGCCGCCGGGCTGCCATGCATGCTGTGGTCCATCTGCGCCATGCTGGTGGCGGAGAAACCGGCTGTAGCCAGCGCGATAACCAGGAGGGAATGAATACGCGGTGTCATGTGGTGATCCTTTGGTGTAGATTGGCAATGGACCGAGTTTGCAGGGCCGACATGAACAGCAAGCTGACCATCAGATTACATTCCTGTTATCTTTATCGCATCAGCAAGCGCTCAGCGCACAATGGCGGCCATGAAAATCCTTATCGTCGAGGACGAACCGAAAACCGGTGACTACCTGAAGCAGGGTCTGGTCGAGGCTGGTTTTGTCGTTGACCTGGTGCGCGACGGACAGGACGGCCTGCATTACGCATTGACCGAAGCCTACGACCTGGCGATTCTGGACGTGATGCTGCCGGGGCTGGACGGCTGGTCCGTGCTGCAAGGACTGCGCAAGGCGGGCAATGACACCCCCGTACTTTTCCTGAGTGCGCGCGATCATGTGGACGACCGCGTCAAGGGACTGGAGCTCGGTGCCGACGACTACCTGGTCAAGCCCTTCGCCTTTTCCGAGTTGCTGGCGCGCGTGCGAACGCTCTTGCGTCGCGGTACCAAGGCCACGACAGCGGAATTCCTGCGCGCCGCCGACCTGGAATGCGATCTGCTGCGCCGTCGCGTCACGCGCGCTGGCAGGCGCAT
>CAZZLB010000381.1:0-3617 GCA_964654655.1 uncultured Rhodoferax sp.
GCCAAGACCTGATTATCGGCTGAGTTGCTTATGGAAAATTTCGCCATTCGATACAGAATTCTCAGGCCTTTGTTGGCCGAGGGCGACGCAGCGGATGGCTCCGCAAATGTCACCCGGCCTGCGGCCTCCTTCTTTATTTGGCAAAACCCCAAGTCCACGCTGCGCCACCCACTGCATCACCCTCGACAAGGAGCGCCAGTAGTGTGCGGACTTCGAGAAGCATCCCTGCTGCAAGATCTGGCTGCTGGGGTGCTCAGCGCAGCGGCATAAAGGGGGAGTCCGCAGGACGGAGGACAGCCGCGGAGCTGAGTGCCGCAGCGGCCAGATCCACTAGGGATGCTCCGTCGAGTTTGGCTTGTCATCACTTCGGCAACGATTCATCGGGCTGGGCTCAGTCCTCAACCCATACAACCTGCTTGCCCTCACGCTGCCAGACCTCGTAGCGCTGCGCGAAGGCGTCTTCGATGCGGTTGCGCTTGACCTTCAGTGTCGGCGTGACAAAGCCGTTCTCGGGGGTCCAGGGTTTGGTCACGACGGCCAGGCAACCAAGCTTTTCGTGCGGCTCCAGGCCTTCATTGATCGCCTTGAGGTGCAGCTTGAGGGACTCGGTGATCGAGTTCTTTGCTTCACTGTTGGCAGAGCGCGCCACCGCCTCCTGCGACAGCATGACCAGACCCAGAGGCTGCGTCAGCGTCGCGCCGGTCACCACACAGGCCTCGATGTCGGGGTGCATGACCAGCCGGTCTTCGATCGGGGCCGGTGCCACGTACTTGCCCTTGCTGGTCTTGAAGATGTCCTTGACGCGTCCGGTGATGGTGAGGTAGCCGGCGGCGTCCATGCTGCCCTTGTCGCCGGTACGCAACCAGCCATCGTCCGTCATGGCAGCAGCCGTCTGCTCGGGCTCGCGGTAGTAGGCCTTCATGAGCGCCGGGCTGCGCATCTGGATTTCGCCCGTCTCCGGGTCGATGCGCTGTTCCACGCCGTCGTAGGGCAAGCCCACCGTGCCTATCCTGGTGTTGCCGGGCAAAGTGGCGTGCGAGATGGCGCAGTTCTCCGTCATGCCATAGACCTCAACCAGATCGAGACCGAGCCTGCGATACCAGTGCAAGACCTCGGCCGGCATGGGCGCGGCACCACCAGCCGCGATGCGACATTGATCCAGCCCCAGGCCTTTGAGAATCTTGCGCCGGACCAGCCGGCCCAGCAACGGCAAGCCGAGCAGCTTCCTGAGCTTGTCGGCCGGCATCTTGCTGTGCACGCCCTGCTGGAACTTGACCCACAGACGCGGCACCGAAAAGAAGATGGTCGGGCGCGCCCGCTGCAGATCCTGCACAAAAGTGTCCAGCGCCTCGGCAAAAAAGATGTGACCACCATAGCGCAGGCAGCCCTGCTCGATCAACATGCGCTCGGCCACGTGGGCCAGTGGCAGGTAGGAAAGGTAGCGGTCTTCGGTGTTCATGGGGAAGCGCCGCGTGGCACTGGAAATGCCCCAGGCCACGGTGTTGAAGGTATGCACCACGCCCTTGGGTTTGCCAGTGGTGCCCGATGTATAGATGATGGTGCAAAGCGCTTCGCCATCCGGCCTTGGCGACGCCTGAAGCGGCTCACTGCTGGCGACCAGGTCGGTCCAGAGCATGGCCTTGATGGTCGGTGCCAGCGGCAGCGCGATCACCGGCAGAGCGCTGGGCAACCCGGTCTGCAGGTTGCTGACTTCATCCATCTTGCCGACGAAGCAGGCACGCGCCTCGCTGTGCGCCAGGATGTAGGCCAGGGCTTCGCCGTTGAAGGTCGGGTAGATCGGTACCGAGACATGGCCAGCCATCAAAATGGCCAGATCCGCCAACACCCAGTGCGCGCTGTTCTTGCCGATGATGGCAACCCTGCTGCCCGCTGGCCAGCCTTGCGCCTGCAGCCAGCTGGCCATGCGCCGCACCTGATTGCCGGCTTCAGCCCAGCTGATGTCCTGCACTGCGCCGGCGCCCACTGGCTGCGTCAGAAAAAGCTGTGCAGCGCGCTGCTTTTCCCAGCGATAAAAACAGGGCAGCGTCAGGTCATCAGGCGATACGACAACGGGTTCGGCCATGGAACTCTCCAAGCAATAGAAGAGTCCATTCTGTTGAAAAAGGGTTAGCTGGCAATAGTGCTGACCCTAGGTGACGTGAAAAATCAGACTTCGCCGCCAAAGCGCTTGGTCAGGTTGGCAATGTACTGCTCGATCATCTTTTCGAACTCGGACTCCACCACCGGTGCCACCACCATCTTCATGAGTCCCGGCAGCGGCAGCGTCAATTCGCCGTTGATCTGCAAGGCGATCAGGGTCGACTTTTTCTTGTCGGTGATCTTCCAGTTGCCAGACACCAGAGCATTTCCCTCGCCCTTGATCGGGGTCCAGACCACCGTGCCCTTGGCCTTGTTGGAGACGTACTTGGAGGCATAGACGGTTTGCAGGTTGATCTGTGCCAGGCCGATCTTGGCCATTTCCCATCGGTAAGCACCGCCGCCCAGATCGACCAGCTTGTCCACCTTCGGAAAATGGCTGGCAGAAGTGGGTACATCGGCCAGCACGTCAAAGACGTCTGCCGCTTTGGCTTTGACTTCAAACTCATAGCCAAGATCAATGCTTACGTTGATGGTCATGAAAACCTCACTAAGGGAGTAACGGGGACAAGGGCCGCTCGCAAAGTATAAAGTGCATTTCCCAAATGTGGCGAAGTTGTGCCGGCGGGAGCGCGGCACGCCAGTGCGCTGCTTGCGCAGGCTAAACTTGCCGGACTTTCTGCAAAGGGATATTTATGGCATCCGGAAAAATACTCGTGGCCCAGGGTGGTGGCCCAACCGCCGTCATCAACCAGTCGCTGGTCGGTGTGGCGATGGAGGCGCGGCGCTTTACCTCGATTGAACGCATCTACGGTGCGCGTCACGGTGTGCGCGGCATCGTCAACGAAGACTTTGTCGATCTGACGCAGGAGACGCACCACAACCTGGAACTGGTGGCCAGCACGCCCTCCTCTGCGCTGGGCTCCACCCGCGACAAACCCGACCTGGCCTACTGCCAGGAAATCTTCAAGGTGCTGCAGGCGCACGAGATCGAGCACTTTTTCTACATCGGTGGCAACGACTCCAGCGACACGGTGCGCATTGTGAGCCAGGAAGCGCAGAAAGCCAGTTACCCGCTGCGCGCCATTCACATTCCGAAAACCATAGACAACGACCTGGTCGGCAACGACCACACACCGGGCTTCCCGTCAGCGGCGCGTTTTGTGGCGCAGGCCTTTGCCGGTGCCAATCTGGACAACGCCGCCCTTCCTGGCGTTTACGTCGGTGTCGTGATGGGCCGCCATGCCGGCTTCCTGACCGCCGCGTCAGCGCTGGGCAAGAAGTTCCCGGACGATGGCCCGCACCTGATCTACCTGCCGGAGCGCACTTTTGTGCTGGAGAAGTTTCTCACCGATGTGAAAGCGGTTTACGAGCGCTACGGCCGCTGTGTGATTGCGGTCTCGGAAGGGATTCACGATGCCAGCGGCAGCGCCATTGCCAGTCTGCTGGCAAAAGACCTGGAGCACGATGCACATGGCAACGTGCAGCTCTCGGGCAATGGTGCGCTGGCCGATCTGCTG
>CAZZLB010000382.1:0-3616 GCA_964654655.1 uncultured Rhodoferax sp.
CTGCACCAGATAAGAGAGAGGCACCAATGTCAGTGGCTGCTTCGCCCCAGGTGCGTTCTTTTGATGCCAACTCTGGCATCGACGTTATCAGCCGTCGCTTCGCCTCCTCTGGGGCTATCTCGTCAGGTATGTTCTGAACTAAAGACCCATCAGGGAGGCGAATTGAATACGTCATGATTTAGGTGCGGATATTTGATTCCAATCGTAGACCTTACCTTGGCCTGCGGCGCCCGGACTTGCACCGGGGGTTTCTAATGATACACCGAACCATTCAGGGGGTACACCCAATCGAGTCGAAACTGTTTTTTCAATATCGCGGATGGTTTTTTGGTGCTGTTCCAATTCTGCTTTTACAGAAGGACTATTCTGCGTTTGTGGCGGAAGGCCTTTAATACGTTCCAGAGCAGTAACGGCTGCTTTGTATTGAGGGTTACTCTGCGCCAATTGCTGCGCAGCTCTTACCTTATTAAAGTCAAGTCCTGCTTCTTTGGCCGCAGCACCAATCTGAGCAACCTTGATCTGCGTTGCCAACTGCTCTTTACCGTGCGTGTATTTGGATTCAGTATCCATAAGATGACGCCGCGCTTCAAGCAGCTTGGTCTCAGCAGCGAGTTTCTGAGCACGGTCCCCAGTCGCATCTGCAACGGCCACTTGTTTAGTCGCTGCGTCATAGTCCATACGAGCGAGCGTAAGCGTATCCACACCAAGCTGGTCTGCACGAATCTTGTCACGCAAATCGCGGAGTTCTTTCTTCTGCCGCGTGTACTCAGCACCGCCCTCACCAGCAGCACCACTTGCCACTTCACTGAAAGTTTTGCCTCGCGCACCACGTGCGAGCGCCCCAAGTAGCGCTGGGTCGTCCGAAGGAGAGACGGCTGCTTGTTTTTCAACTTCAGCCATGCGTTGGTTAAGTGCTTCTTGCTGGCGTTCTTCGATGGTCTTGCGCTTCTCTGAGCCTGCTGTACGTGCAGCGCCGTATTCTTCCCGAGCCTTTTGGATCTCCGGAGTCACCGCACCAGCAAGTTTGGCAAGTTCTTCTTCCTGCCCACTCAACACTTGAAGGCGTTTCAAGAAATCATCTTGAGCCGGAGCAGGTTGCGGACGAGGCGCGACTTGAGGACGAACACCAGTTTTAGCACCAGGGGCAGTTTGCGCAACTCCACCAGGACGAGGCGCGGTAGGTGGTGCCACCGCAGCAATGCCTTCCGGCATCTGATTGGCTTCGGCCATTTTGGCTTGTTCCAACAAAGTTGCGTCTGTCGGTTTATCCACCGATTTATTCGGGTACATCCACTGCCTAAGAGGGCTTTCCTTACCAGATTCAGTCTCTACTGCCCGCAACAATCTTTCAAACGGGGTCATTCCTGCTTGTTCCGCAGCTTTTTTACGTCGCGCATATTCCTCATCAGTTTCTGAAGAAGGTGACGCACGTAACTCATACCCACCAAGCAACGGATGTGGGGGTAGTGACAGACTTTGGGATACCGACGGACCACCGTACTGGAATTTCTGTACGCCACCACCCTGAGCAAACGCAACAATCCCACCACCGGCAAAACCGTATCCCGGATGGTCAATACCCTGTGATGCCTGAAGGACTCCAGCGGCTACGGGGGGCTGCTGTTGCTGCATTGCGCTTTGCTGCATTGCATTTTGGCCCAGGGCCGCTTGCTGCATCTGCGCATTTTTGACGCGACTATTCAACTCACCTAGTGCTGAAGCCGGTTGGATACTGGGGATCTGCC
The DNA here is from genome assembly GCA_964654655.1 of uncultured Rhodoferax sp. Lineage (GTDB taxonomy): Bacteria > Pseudomonadota > Gammaproteobacteria > Burkholderiales > Burkholderiaceae_C > Rhodoferax. The sequence continues at coordinate 1,746 of CAZZLB010000382.1, forward strand.
CCAATACCGCTTGTTGCAAGACATTGATTGGAGTCTGAGAAAGATTAGGTCCGATGCTCATGGCTCGTCCTTACGGCTTATTGAACAGGTTGTACAGCGCCAGCCCAGAAAGGCCACCTTGCAGCGCAGCAGCCAAGCCCGTTTGCCCAGTGTTGTAATCAGGTGCTTTAAGCGGCAATCCCTGCAACAGGCTTTGCATAAACGTGGCTTGCTGATACGGATACTGGAGCGACTGTTGATATTGCTGGTAACCAAAGTCAAGCGGTTGTTGAGCAAACTGCTGTTGCGTTGCACCCGCGCCAAGCAGTGCTTGAAGACCTTGAAGTCCTGCGCCGTACTGCTGAGTTCCCAAAGACCCTAGGCCACTGGCAGCGCTGAGACGCTGTTGCTGTTCCGTATTGAACTGCTGTTGGGCTTGTTGGAACGCCGACTGCAAACCTTGCGCTTGGATAGCTTGTTTTTGACGGGCCAGATCAGCAGCAGCTTGCGCACCCGCAATTGCTGAACGCCCCCCACCAAACGCCCCCGCCCGAGCGAACTGAGCTTTCTGTGCTTGATTGGCAATATCAGCTTGGCGCTGGGCTTGTTGCTGCTGAACGTCTACGACGTTCTGCATATAGGGAGACATGAACGACTGGGCAATTCCCGGCTGAGTAAATGATGATGTCCCCGTTTGCGCAGCCAAATTGGAACCCAGACCGTACTGCCAAGGCGACTGTCCTCCAAGGGCACCAATTCCTTGAAATGCTTGCTGCTGCAAAGCGGACGGCCCAGCAAACCGCTCACCCGTGTACTCTTGAAACGGTTGTGAAGCCGCAGCCTGCCCACGGGCAAGCATGTCATAGACATACGGCGCAAAGTTTGCACTCAGCGTTGATTGTGAAGGGCTGATATCGGTGGTTACTGCGTCGGCCATGTCAAGCTCTCCGCTGAAGGTTGTGCATCAGTGCATAGAGCTTTCGGGCTCCGCCCTGATCTTGCACTGCGCGTTTGGGTACATACGCTTCGCCGTTTGAGAGCGCAGCAGGGGTTTGCCCACGAGGACTGTTGATCACCGCAGGGATGGAGTCACTTGTACCAGTGCCAGGGCCGCGAATCATACGAGCACCAGGAATAAGCTGACGAATACCATCAGCCCCACCCGCTCCGTCCACAGCCTTTTTGGTCATGACGAAGCCGCCATCTTCCATGGCCACGGGACCACCACCTGCATAAGCGTGCATCAGACCGCCTTCAGCGGCGTACTTGGCGATGGGGCCATATTTACCTTGCACGATGGTGCGCTGCGGAACGATGCCAGGGCCAGCGTATGCTTTACCTGTACCGCCACCGGTAGCTTTTTGACGATCGATTGCAGAAAGCAGTGCCATCAGCCCAGCCAGCGAACCTTTTGCGCCAAGCATGTCGAGAAGACCAGAAGCACCTTTACCTAATGCTCCGTACCCCTTAAGCGAATTTACAAAACGCTCCCAGTCTGAGGCTGAACTAGCATTGAATGGACTTCCACCAGCACCTTGTGTAGATTCCGGAGTCGGATAATTTCGTCCTTCATTGGAGTAACTGGCTTCTGGTGTATCAGCACCAGCGCCCTCACCAGGACCGTAATCTGCCCAAGGCCCAGTGGAATAACTTACTGGAGCAGCGACATACGGGCTATCACCACCGCTTTCACCAGGATCGTAACTAAGCCAAGGATTATCATCTGCCATTTTTAGGCTCCATAAATCTGGTTGTACGCATCAAGAATGTCGCTGTAAGGCAGCGCACCAAAAGCAGATTTAGCAGCGATACGCGCTGCATTCTCACGTTCTTTTGTAGTTTCTGGCTGCTGACTGAGCATTGCACTAAGGGCGAAAAGAGCCATCGGATCA
>CAZZLB010000383.1:0-3603 GCA_964654655.1 uncultured Rhodoferax sp.
GTGTGTGGTTTGACATCCCAACCATCAAGCACCTCGAAAAAGACGCCCTCGCACAGGTTAGCGTGACCGGCGCATCTCGTCCTACTACCGTCCAGGAGGAAGTGATGGATACCATCATGACCCAGATCAACGGTATCCTGATGGACATCAACGCCGACATGGTTGGCGCGCTGTCTGTAGGTAAGAACGCCGTAACAGGCCTGACTACCGCGAAGACTGTGAACTTCACCCAGAACACTACCAACCTGGTACTCGGTACCGGAATGGAAGGTGTGCTCACCGACATGCAGTTTAACGAAGTGAACCTTCGTAATGCTGCCGTGATCGGATCTGGTAAGATCGCTTCATGGTACAACCTGCAGCCTGCAAAAGGCCTCGATCAGTCTGGTGTCAACACCACCGGTCTCGTTCTGCCTGAATTCTACTTCGACCCTGAAATCAAAAACGCATTCGCGGCTGACGATTTCTTGGTTGTTGAGAAAGGTGCGCTGCAGTTCCTGAACGTGTGTCAGAACCGCTTGCTGGGCCAAATCGGACGCTTCGGAACTTCAACCTTCTTCACTATGACCTTCCCGGTTATGGATGCAGCTGGCAACTCGTACGCAAACCTCGAGTTTGACGTGCAGATCCAGGAGGTTGACTGTAACGGTAACCAGACAATTGATGGTGATACATCTGCAAAAGGTCGCGGATACAAGTTCATCATCGGTTGCAACTTCGCTCCGGTGCAGATCCCTGACGATGCATTCGATGCTTCTGATCGTCTGACAGGCGTAAACGGAATCTTCCGTTACCACGCTACAAACGCGTAATTCTTCTGTTGATTGTTTCTGGGAAAGCCCCTGTCTTCGGGTGGGGGCTTTTTTAAAACCACACTCATGTTAAGCTGCCTGAAAGGTTCAATTGGAGTTCGAGGATGCGGTACTGCTGTACCTAAGTCCGGCATGTTTATCAATGACCTGCCCGGCGTAACGCTTGCGTCAATCGACGGTCTGACCACAGATGATCGCAGGACGTGGGACAAGCTCTGGAACGACATCGAAGATCGATGCCTTGTTCGCTTTGGTAACCTTATCACTGCGGAGCTGAAGAAGTGTTACCAGGTCAAATCAAAACAGTGCGTTTCTGATTTGGTATGCGAAAACACGGATGCGTTCTACTCAACATTCCTTTATTGTCTTGGCGAAGAGCTTATGAATGCTCGTCTGTTCTCTGACCGCTGGAATCGGTGGACCATGGATAAGACTGCAGCTCGGGAACTGAAAGAACACTGCCGCGAGCAGATGATGGCAGAACTTGAGATCGCAGTCAAATCAGTCGATGTAGATACATGCTCCGCTTGCTTCAATAAAGGTGGAGGGAATGTTCAGTTTGTGACAGTACTGCCATGATTACGGTAAGGTCAAATGCCGCTACGGTATTCGATTCTCTTCGAAAGAAGCTCCTTGCCATCAAATCCACTGAGCAGACAATGCGAGCCATCGCAACAAATGTTCGGGCTGAAATGAAGCACCGGATACATGTTCAAGGAATCGCGAGTGATGGAAATAAAATAGGCACCTACTCGGATGCCTACATGAAAGTAAGAACAGGCCAGTATTCAAATGCCGGTCGTTATTCCAGAGGCAAGAATGCCGGACAGACTAAAAACTCCGGCGTCTTTACCAAAGGTAAAAATAAGGGTAATCCTCGACCACAGTACAACAGAGGACCTGATAGAACGGTGATTGCTTCACTTACCCGTCAGATGGAGAATGACCTTGTAATTGTACCAACCAGAACCGGATACGGACTTGGTTACAACAACCAGGAGAACTACAAAAAGGTAGGTTATCTGGAGGATACATACAGGAAGAAAATATTCGCCATGACGGCCGGCGAACGAACAATGGCCATCGAAACAGCAAGAGCTGAAATTGATCGAATCAATGGAACTGGTAGGTAAAATAGCGCAAGCGATCAATGATCACCTGAAGCAAAGTGCTTTCAAAGAAGAGCAGTTTGCCAGCGTGCTTTTGAATGGCGTTTGCGAGCCGGTTGAAAAAACTGATTCCGATGGATCCTCTATTGCTCCTGCCATCGTAAACCGCGATGGGGAAGCGCTTACCATTTTCTACGACGATACTCGCACGCTATCTATTTTTCATAAGATCCTCAATGTCACCAACGAGCCAGGTCGATCAACAGGTCGTACTCAGCTTGTCAAGCGCACAATTCAGTGCAGCATGATTCTGGTGGCAAATCGTGAAAATATCCGACTGACTCAGGAAGAATTGGATCTGCTGATCCTTTCGAAGTTCCCTTCTGCGCTTCCTGATATCAGAAAAGCATTGACTTTGAAATCACTTATCATACAAGTCTCATCCTCTGACTACAATTCACGAGCCATCTTCCAACGTGAATGGGTAGGGTATGAGAAACCCATGAGCACCGGTTTTTACCTGCTCGAAGTAAAGTACACAATAGGATGCGAGATGGATCAATCCTGCATCAACCAATGTTGCTCTTAAACACCACATCAAAATGACTCTTATTTATTCTGGCCCTTGTTCGGTCGAAACCCTCAGTCACGTTTGTGACAGCTGCGGCGAGTTTGCCGAGCTTGGCGGGATTTCAGGACTTGCCGCCGTTCATAAGAACTACTACGATACTCTGGTGGCAGGACTTGGCGACCCTCTGGTTTGGACTACAGGAATTGAGTCCGGACAGATCATCATCATGTCTGACACCCGTGGATCAATGAGTTCAACTCCGCAGTATAAAGCTGGCGGAGGTCGCGTTAAGCAGCGCTATACAGCGTCTGATTTCAAAATCTCGGTTGTTGACCCTGCTTGGGCAAGCAACCATGCAATGTATTCTGACCTGATGCTTTCTTCAGGCGCATTCTATGTAGCATGGGTAACTGAGACCAAGTTGCAGATCTCGAAAAAGCCTGCGACCTGGAAAATCGACGAACCAATCGAAGAAGCCATTGACTCTACTCGCGAGTGGAAGATGGATGTCGAGTTCACGCAGCGTGGATTCAGTGTTCCAGTCGCAATTCCAGACGGGATCTTCGAGTGTTTCACCATCGACTAAGCAAACCAGATTGGGGAGGTTACGGCCTCCCCTTTCTTCATTTGAACTCAAAAACAATCAACCGTGAAACTACTTAAACACCTCATTCTTTTCCTTTTCGCGTGGATGCTTTCCTCCGGAGCTGGCGCACAGACGGCAGGGCGTATCTGGTTGGGTGGTGCAATACCTTCAACAAAGCCTACCTCATTCGCTACCGGCGACGTATGGCGTGATACGGTGGCAAAGATCACCTATCGTTATAAGTCGGGATGGTATATTAATACCGATCAGCTTACAGGTGCAAAAGGCGATAAAGGCGACACAGGCGCAAAAGGTGCTGATGGCGTTTGTCCTTCAGGTCCTCCTGCTTCTAGTGGGTCAGTTCCAAGTTTCGGCAAGATGCGTTTCGTATCAACCGAGGCAGAATTGAAAAACGCTATTGCAGGATTTGGCGATGGATCAGTAACGTCCGTTTACATTACAACCGATATTCCTATCACCTCCCCCATTTACATTCCTAAGATCGTAAACACACGGGCGAAGAAG
>CAZZLB010000384.1:0-3581 GCA_964654655.1 uncultured Rhodoferax sp.
CACCGAGATCACTGGCGATGGTCAAAAGGTCAACGGCCTGCGCTACCGGGATCGCGCGACGGAGGTGGAGCATCTTGTTGAGCTTCAAGGGGTGTTTGTGCAAATCGGTCTGGTGCCCAATACCGAGTTTCTGAAAGGGACGCTGGAATTGAGCCGCTTCGGCGAGATCGTGGTCGACACGAAGTGCCACACCAGTCTGCCGGGCGTCTTTGCGGCGGGTGATGTGACGACCGTGCCTTACAAGCAGATCGTGATCGCCGCCGGCGAGGGCGCCAAAGCGGCCTTGAGTGCATTCGACTATCTGATTCGTCGCCCGTCAGCGGCTGCGACAGCAAAAACAGCTGAAGGTGCTGCGGCTTAGGTTCAGCCCGTCGTTGACCGCGCCGGGCGGGTCGCACCCCAGAGCCCAAGCAGACAAAGCGCCATGCCGACGCTCGATACGAGCGTCGGACGCCAACCTTCGAACAGCGCCGACATCAGCAACGCCATCGGCGGAATCACCAGTCCGGTCAGCGCCGCTCGCCCGGGGCCCTGCCGCTTTGCCAGATTGAAGTACAGCAGGAATGCCGCCACCGAACCCATTGCGCTCAGGTAGAGCAGTGAGATCCAGTAGCTCGGGCGCGGGTCCAGGTGAAACTCCACACCGCCCAGGGTCGCGATCAGCATCAGCGTGAGCGCGCCGTAACCCATGCTCCAGGCCAGCAAAGGAATGAGCGAGGCGCCACGACGCGTCAGACGCAGTGTCAGCATATTGCCGATGGAGGCAAAGGTCACGGCCATCAAGCCCAGGCCAACTGCGCCGAGTACGCCGACACCTTCGCGGGCCGCAGCAATCGCAGGCCAGAAGATCAGCACAATGCCTGTTACACCCACAGCACCCGACGCCACAAAGCGCCGGCTGATAGATTGACCAAAACACAGGGCGCCACCGATGGCATTGGTAAAGATCATCAGTGAGAACAGCACCGCCATCAGGCCCGACGGAAGATTCTTTTCGGCTTCGTAGGTCCCGATGTAGTTGAAGCCATACTGCACGGCCCCCGTGAGCAGCAACCAGCCGTGCTGCGCCGGGCTGAACAGCAGCGACTCGCCGCGCCAGCGTGCAATCGAGAACAGCAGGAAGCTGGCCAGGCCGAAACGCAGCGCCACGGAATGCAGCACCGCCACATCACCCAGCTGGTACAGGATGACGTGCCAGGTCGTGGCCCAGATCAGGGTCGGCGCCCAGAACAGAAAACGGTCAGACACGCATGGCCCGTTGCGGCATGTCGTGCGTCAAGCCGACGCGTTCTGCAGTGCCGCAATGCGTTCCTCAAGCGGCGGGTGCGTTGAGAAAAGCTGGCCCATGCCGCCGGCGATACCGAAAGCCGCCACGCTCTTGGGCAACTCGCCGGCTTGCATGCCGCCCAGGCGTGCCAGTGCGTTGATCATGGGCTGGCGCCGACCCAGCAACTGCGCCGATCCGGCATCGGCGCGGAATTCGCGGTGCCGCGAGAACCACGCCACCACCATGGAGGCGGCAAAACCGAGCACGATGTCGAGCACCAGCGTGGTGATCATGTAACCTATGCCGGGTCCGCTGGAGCGTTCGTCGTTTCTGCGCAGAAAGCTGTCCACGGCGTAGCCGATAACTCGGCTCAGGAACACGACAAAAGTGTTCATGACACCCTGGATCAGTGTCATCGTCACCATGTCGCCGTTGGCCACGTGGGCAATTTCGTGGCCGATGACGGCTTCGATCTCTTCACGCGTCATGCCCACCAGCAAACCGGTGCTGACCGCCACCAACGCGGAATTCCTGAAGGCACCCGTCGCAAAGGCATTGGGTTCCCCATCAAAAATCCCGACTTCCGGCATGCCGATGCCAGCCTTGTCCGCGAGTTTGCGCACGGTCTCGACAATCCAGGCTTCGTCGGCACTTTGCGGCTGGTTGATGACGCGCACGCCCGAGCTCCACTTGGCCATGGGCTTGCTGATCAACAGCGAAATAATGGCGCCGCCAAAACCCATCACCAGGGCAAAGCCCAGCAGCGATGCCAGGTTCAGACCATTGGCCGTGAGGTAACGGTTGACGCCCAGCAAACTGGCCACCACACCGAGCACCGTCACCACCAGTACGTTGGTCAAGACAAAAAGAAGAATGCGTTTCATGATTTCCTTTAAATGCCGCCTGAATCAGCCAGCCGCAGGCCACGATATTAAGGGCAGGCGCAGCGAATTCAAGACCTCGGCAAGCGAAAGACACTTGTGTCAGCGTAAAACAGCGGATCTTCGTTGGCTGGCCACCAGTGCGGCACACCCAGTACCGGCAGGTGCGCAAAGGGTTTGGTCGCCAGCTTTTCTGCATTCAAGTCCTGCGCCAGCCACGCATCCAGTTCCGCCGCAGTCCGGCAAGCCGTGGGCGCCCGGTACACATGCGCCGTGATCGCCTTGCGCGGCTGCACCAGCTTTTCCAGCAGGGCGTGGCCAAACAGCAGCAGATGTGCCCCCTGCCAGAGCGGACGCAAAGACCCGAACAAGGCTTGCCAGTCCTTGGCGGCCAGCGCGTCCCAGAGTGCGTCTGGCGCCTGCAGCACAGCAGCGTTCTCATCAAACAGCGTCAAGCCGTCACGCGCTGGCCCACGCACCGGCTGGATGCCGGTTCGCGCCATCTGTGCCACGTGCAGTCGATTCAAGCGCTGCTTGGTCAGTGGAAATTGCAACCAGGCCAGGCCATTGAAAAAATCGTGCAGGCCCTCACGCGTCGGGACGCACGCTGTATCAAAAATGTGCTGCTCATAGGCCACCGTATCAGGCAGTTCACTTTGCGCCACAAAGCGCACCGGGAAACCGGCAAACACTGACGCTGCCTGATTCAGGGCTTCTGGCTGCGGCTGACCATTAACAACGCGCCGCGACACGCCCTCACCCCAGACACGCCACGGCGCCAGCCAGGGCGCATTCCAGTCGATCAGGCCAACTTCCACGGCAGCACTTCACCTGCCCGAAGCGGCTTGAGTAGCGCCTCGCCAAAGGCAAAGCTCTCGGGCACCATCCAGTTCTCGCGCCGCAGCGTGATGCTGCCAGCATTGCGCGGCAGACCGTAAAAATCGGGACCATGGAAGCTGGCAAATCCCTCCAGCTTGTCCAGCGCGCCTGCACCATCAAATGCCTCAGCATAGAGTTCCATCGCCGCGTTGGCCGTGTAGCAGCCAGCGCAGCCGCTGGCGTTTTCTTTCAGGTGTGCGGCGTGCGGCGCACTGTCGGTACCCAGGAAGAATTTGTTCGATCCGCTGGTGGCAGCCTGTACCAGAGCCAGTCGGTGCTGCTCGCGCTTGAGCACCGGCAGGCAGTAGTAATGCGGCCGGATGCCGCCCATGAAGATCGCGTTGCGGTTGTAAAGCAAGTGGTGCGCCGTGATGCTGGCTGCGGTGAAGCGATCAGCTTCCTGCACGTACTGAGCCGCCTCACGCGTAGTGATGTGCTCCAGAACGATCTTGAGCTCCGGAAAATCGCGGCTCAGGGGAATGAGTTGCGTGTCGATAAAGACCGCCTCGCGATCAAACAGATCAATCTCCGGCGCCGTCACTTCGCCATGCAGC
>CAZZLB010000385.1:0-3574 GCA_964654655.1 uncultured Rhodoferax sp.
GCGCTTTCTTTGCTATAGCGGTTCCGAGCGCTTGAAACTGCAGCCGGAGTTGATGCCTACGTCATTGCGAGGAGCGTAGCGACGCGGCAATCCAGGAAGCCTGACTGCATGGATCGCCGCGCTACGCTCGCGATGACAAGAATGGAGACGAAATGACAAGGAGGAAGGCACGCAAACTCGCTGCGCCCACCAGCACCGCCACCTGCAGAGAGTGGGGCATGGGTTCGCGCCGATTTGTGGGCATTTGACACCATGAGGCGCGGCGCCATGCCCCTCTGGCTGCCACCACGATCAGGGGCAACCTCAAACCCCTTCCCCACCAGGGGCAATTGACGAAACTAAACGGTGGCCCGTTTCCGATCGGTCCGTTTTGCGCGACCGGTTAAGCGTGCCGTTTGCTCGGTCAGCGCGAGTAGTCCTAGCAGTGCTTCATTTACCGCCTGACCGGTGGGAAACACTTTGGCAACTTTGTCATCGAGCAAGACAAGGTTGCTTCCCTTGGCAACACGCTCGAAGTACTTGCCGCGAACGCCCTTGCCCAAGTCTTCACGCCGATACTCGTCGCGCATCTCGTCTTTAGCTTTGCTCATAAATACCTCGTTCATGTCGAGTTGCCCTGCGGGCGCTGATGATTCTGATCACATGATCACGTTCGGCGTGAACCACTGCCAGCAGCCGCCCAGATTGCGAAAAACCGAAAGTCAGCAGTCGTTGTTCACCGACAGAATGATCGGGATCGTCAAAAGTGTAGGCCAGGGCGTCAGAGAACACCGAAGCGGCCTCTTCAAATGCCACGCCGTGCTTGCGCAAGTTCGCTGCTGCTTTGATCTCATCCCATTCAAATCGTTGCTTCACAGTTGCTCCGCTGCAAGCGTGTAACTATACGCCCGACGGGCTGTCAATCAGACCGCACTGACATTCAATACGAAATGCGCTAAGGTAGCGCCATGAATATTTCCTTTTGGCGTCTGGGTTGGCGCTCTTTGTGGCGTGATCTGCGTTCGGGTGAATTGCGTCTGCTGATTGTGGCGGTGACGTTGGCCGTGGCGGCCCTGACGGCGGTTGGGTTTTTTGCTGACAGGCTGAAAGGCGGTTTGCAGCGCGACGCACGCCAACTGCTGGGTGGTGATGCGGTCATCGTCAGCGATAACCTGGCGCCAGCGGCGTTCACGGCCAAGGCACGCGCACTCGGGCTCGATGTGACACAGACGCTGGGTTTTCCAACCATGGGCCGTGCTTCCGATACGAAGGGCGGTACCGCGAAACTGGTGGCACTCAAGGTTGTGGCGCCCGGCTATCCCCTGCGTGGCAGTCTGAAGATCGCAAGTCAGGTGGGCGGCGTGGAGCGACTCACGCGCAGTGTCCCGGCGCCTGGCCAGGCCTGGGTGGAGGCGCCTGTGCTCGATGCGCTGGGTCTGCAGATGGGCGATGACTTGCTGCTGGGTGACAGCCGTTTGCGCATCGCCGAAATCATTGTGAACGAGCCCGATCGGGGAGCAGGCTTCATGAGCTTTGCGCCGCGCGTGATGATTCATCAGCAGGACGTGGCTGCCACCGGTCTGATCCAGCCGGCCAGCCGCATCAGCTACCGCCTGGCGGTCGCGGGCGAAGACAAATCGGTAGCCCGCTTTGTGACCTGGGCGCAGGACGAGGTCAAGCAGCAGCGTCTGCGTGGTGTGCGCGTGGAGTCGCTCGAAGGCGGGCGCCCCGAGATGAGTCAAACGCTGGATCGGGCAGAAAAATTCCTGAACCTGATTGCATTGCTGGCGGCATTGCTGAGCGCAGTGGCGGTGGCGCTGGCGGCGCGTGGCTTTGCACTGGCGCACCTGGACGACTGTGCCATGTTGCGCGTGCTGGGTTTGAGTCAGCGTCGCATTGCCTTGGCCTATGTTTTTGAATTCGGTCTGATTGGCCTTCTGGCCAGCGCGCTGGGTTTGTTGCTGGGCTATGCGTTGCACCATGTCTTTGTCTTGCTGCTGGCCGGACTGGTGGATACCGACCTGCCGTCGGCTGGCTGGTGGCCACTGCTGTTCGGCATGGGCGTGGGCATGACCCTGCTGCTGGCCTTTGGACTGCCGCCCGTGCTGCAACTCGCGCAGGTACCGGCGCTGCGCGTCATCCGGCGTGACATGGGCAACCTCAAACCCGCATCGATCGGTGTGCTGTTGCTGGGCATCGCCGGCTTTGCCGCCTTGCTGCTGGCAGCCAGCAGTGACCTGAAACTGGGCCTGATCGCGGTCGGCGGTTTCGCCGCAGCAGCTCTGGTTTTTGCGGGTCTGAGCTGGTTGGCCGTCAAGGTGCTGCGCCGCGCGGTGAGCGAAAGCAGTGCGCCGCGCTGGCTGGTGCTGGCGACCCGGCAGCTCGCGGCGCGCCCCGCCTTTGCCGTGCTGCAGGTCAGCGCGCTGGCGCTGGGTTTGCTGGCGCTGATTCTGCTGGTATTGCTGCGTACCGACCTGGTCAGCAGCTGGCGCAAGGCTACGCCGCCGGACGCGCCGAACCGCTTTGTCATCAACGTCATGCCCGAGCAGGGTGATGCTTTCCGGCAGGCGCTGCGGGATTCTGGAGTCAACAAATTTGACTGGTACCCGATGATCCGGGGCCGCCTCGTTGCCATCAACGCCAAACCCGTCGCGCCGGACGACTATGCCGACGAGCGTGCCAAGCGTCTGGTGGAACGCGAGTTCAACCTCTCGCACAGTGCGGTTCAGCCCTCGCAGAACAAGCTGGTGGCGGGGAGCTGGACGCCAGAGGAAGTGGATGCCATCAGTGTGGAGGAGGGGCTGGCCAACACCCTCGGCCTCAAGCTCGGTGACGTGCTCGTTTTCGAGGTCGGTGGCATGCAGACCGTCTCGAAAATCACCTCGCTGCGCAAGGTGGACTGGGGCTCCATGCGCGCCAATTTCTTTGCCATGTACCCGGTGAGCAAGCTGCCCAATGTGCCAGCGACCTACATGACTGCCTTCAGGGCGCCTTCAGGTCCCAGCTTTGACAATGCGCTGGTGCGCAGTTTTCCCAACATCACCAGTGTGGACATGAGCAGCACCATTGCCCAGGTGCAGCGTGTGATGGATCAGGTGATTGGTGCCGTGGAGTTCCTGTTCGGTTTTGCGTTGGTTGCGGGACTGGTCGTGCTGTTCGCCGCAGTGAGTGCCACGCGTGAGGAACGTGCCCGGGAGTTCGCCATCATGCGGGCCCTGGGTGCAAAAAGCAGCTTGTTGCGCCAGGTACAGCGTGCCGAACTGGCTGCGGTGGGGCTGCTGGCCGGTTTCCTTGCTTCGGTGCTGGCAACCGTGGTGGGCTGGGCGCTGGCGCGCTTTGTCTTTGAGTTTGACTGGAACGCTTCGCCCTGGGTCCTGCTCTGGGGTGCTTTGAGTGGCGCCGTGCTGGCCTTGCTGGCCGGCTGGTGGGGGCTGCGCGAAGTGTTGCGCCGGCCCGTGGTGGATACCTTGCGCCGCGCTGCCTTCAACTCCTGACCGGAGCCAGCAGCACCAGCAGCGCACCGGCGCCGCCATCGGCCGGTTTGGCCTGCACAAAGGCCAGTACTTCGTTTTTTTGTACCAGCCAGCTGTGTACC
>CAZZLB010000386.1:0-3543 GCA_964654655.1 uncultured Rhodoferax sp.
GGGTCTGGCGCACGAAATTGAACACCAGCTCGAAGCCAGCGACCTGACCAACGCCCAATGGCTGCCACTGCTCAAGCTCCATATGTGCCAGGGCTCCACCGTGGCGGAACTGGCGCGCGGCTGCGAACTCGATGCCGGTGCCATGACACGCCTGCTGGACCGCCTGGAAGCCAAAGGTCTGTGTCGCCGCGTGCGTTCGGTGGAGGACAGGCGTGTTGTCAACATCGAACTGACCGAGGAGGGGCGTGCTGCTGCCCTTGGCATTCCGGTGGTGCTCAGCGGCGTTCAGAACGCCTGCCTGGCCGGCTTCTCGGCCGAGGAATTTGAAACCCTGAAGGGCTTTTTGCGTCGCATGCTGGCCAATGCGCCGGTCAAGACCAGTTCTTCAACCCCCTTGATTCCAGGAGGCCCGCATGAGGCTTGATGATTCCAGACGCAAGACATCTGCCTTCGTCACTGCGAGCGAAGCGCGGCAGTCCATGCAGCCAGAAGTCGTGGATTGCTTCACTGGCCGTCATTGCGAGCGAAGCGCGGCAATCGCGATGGCGGTCGTCTTGAGTTTGGCTGCTTGCGCGGCCCCGGGCAGTGCCGGATCCCAGGCCACATTGCGCGATGCTTCCAGCCTGGGTTTGAGCTCCGATGCTGGCGCGACGGTGGCTGTAACCGAGGCATGGTGGCGCGAGTTTGGTGATGCGCAACTCGATAGCCTCATCGACAGCGCGCTGGCGGGCAACCCAAGTCTAAGAATTGCGCAAGCCAGGCTGGCGCGCGCACAGGCTGGTGCCGACATCACGCGGGCTGCCAGCGGACCGCAGCTGAACGCCGGTCTGGACGCGACACGCCAGAGGTTCACCGCCACCGGCATGATTCCGCCGCCCTTGGCAGGCAATATTTACGAGACCGGCACAGCCCAGTTCAGCGGCAGTTGGGAGCTTGATTTCTTTGGCAAGAACCGCGCAGCGCTGCAGGCGGCGCTAGGCAATGTGCGTGCCGTGCAGGCCGATGCGGCGGCGGCACGCACGCTGTTGGCCAGCAATCTGGCGCGCAGCTATTTCCAGTTGGTGCGACTGAACGAACAACTTGGCATTGCAAGGCGCGTGCTGGCCCAGCGCGAACAAACCCTGCAACTGGTGCAGCAACGCTTTCAGGCCGGGCTGGACACACGCCTTGAAGTGCGCCAGAGCGAGGGCACCGTGCCCGAGGCCAGGCAACAAATAGAAGCCTTGCAGGAACAGATACAACTGGTCGAGCACACCCTCAGCGCTCTGGCGGGGCAGCCAGCGCAGGACTTGAAGCTGGTCGTGCCGGCGCTAGCCAGCCTGAAAAGCGCTGCGCTTGCGTCTACCGTGCCTTCGGATCTGCTGGGTCGCCGCGCCGACGTGGCTGCGGCGCGCTGGCGTGTTGAGGCGGCGCTACAGGATGTCAGCAGTGCGCGCAGCCAGTTCTATCCGAGCATCAATCTGGTCGCATTTGCCGGTGCATCCAGCATCGGGCTGGACCGTCTGTTTGGAGCGGGCAGCGAGCAGTGGGGCCTCGGGCCGGCATTGCGCCTGCCGCTGTTTGACGGTGGTCGTCTGCGCGCCAATCTGCGCGGTCGTGCCGCCGATCTGGACCTCGCCATCGAGAGCTACAACGCAGCGGTGATCGATGCGCTGCGCGAGGTCACCGATGCGCTGGCTTCCGCTCAATCGATCGCGCGCCAGCAGGCGGAACAACGTGCTGTGCAGGCCTCTGCCGAGAATGCTTACGCCATTGCCGTGCAGCGCCACGAAGCGGGGCTGACGCCGCGACTGTTGGTGCTGGGCGCGGAAACTGCTGTGCTCAACCAGCGTCGCCTGGCCGTTGATCTGGCAGCCCGCGCGCTGGACAACCAGGTCGCCCTGATGCGTGCGCTGGGCGGTGGTTACCAAGGTGACGCAGCATTGGCTGCCGTCATCGCGAGGCCATAAACCGTGGCGATCCATGACTTCGGACTGCATGGATTGCCGCGTCGCTACGCTCCTCGCAATGACGAAGCAGAAGCCTCCAATGATGAGCTGACGAGTTTCTTTTCAATTATTTCTCTTTGATCTTTCACCACTATGTCAACACCCGAAACGCAAACCTCAAGCCCAAGCGCCGCTGGTAATCCGGCGCGCAAGAAGGCCTTGCTCACCCTGATTGGCGTGGTCGTACTCGTGGGGCTGGCTTGGGGCGCCTACGAGTGGCTGGTGGCGAGTCATTACGAATCCACCGACAACGCCTACGTGCAGGGCAACGTGATCCAGATCACGCCGCAGATCGGTGGCACGGTGATGGCGATCCTGGCCGACGACACCGATTACGTCAAAGCGGGGGACCCCTTGGTCAGGCTCGACCCGACCGACACCCAAGTCGCGCTGGACCAGGCCCGGGCAGCTCTGGCGCAGACGGTGCGCCAGGTGCGCACGCTGTATGCCAACAATGCCAGCCTGAGCGCGCAAATCGCGGTGCGCGAGGCCGATGTCGCCAGGGCACAAACCGAAATTGCACGCGCCACCGAGGATCTGAACCGGCGCCAGTCGCTGATTCAAAATGGCGCTATCTCCAAGGAAGAACTGAGCCACGCGCAAACGCAGCTGGCCAATGGCAGGAACGCGCTGAATTCGGCACTGGCTGGCGTGGCTGCTGCGAAACAACAACTCATCAGCAACCAGACCCTGACCGATGGCACGGCGATGGACAAACACCCCAGTGTGCAGGCCGCAGCAGTCAAGCTGCGCGAGGTCTGGCTGGCGGCGCAGCGTGCTGCCTTGCCAGCTCCGGTTGATGGCTTTGTGGCGCGGCGCACGGTGCAGCTTGGTCAGCGTGTGGCCGCCGGCACACCACTCATGTCCATCGTTCCCCTCAATCAACTGTGGGTCGATGCCAACTTCAAGGAAGTCCAGTTGCGCAACATCCGCATCGGGCAGAGCGTCAAACTGACGGCCGATCTGTACGGCAAGAAAATCGAGTACACGGGTCAGGTCGCTGGCCTGGGCATCGGTACAGGGGCTGCGTTTGCGCTGCTGCCGGCCCAAAACGCCACCGGCAACTGGATCAAGGTGGTGCAGCGTGTGCCGGTGCGCGTGACCTTGGACGCGGCGCAACTGGCGCAGAACCCTTTGCGTGTCGGCTTGTCGATGCTGGCGACGGTGGATGTCAGCAAGCAGGACGGGAAAATGCTGGCCGACGGGCCACGCGCTGCTGCCCTCGTGCAAACCAAAGTTTACGAAGCACAGGACGCTGGTGCTGCCGAAGAGGTGCGCAGAATCATCGCCGCCAACATGGGCCAGCACTGAGTCGCGCCTGCCATGGCTACTGCACTCCCCGTTGCGGTTCACCCGCCGCTGCAAGGCTCGGCGCGCCTGTGGGGCACGCTGGCCCTGTCGCTGGCCACCTTCATGAATGTGCTCGATTCATCGATCGCCAATGTCTCGCTGCCGGCGATTGCGGGCGATCTGGGCGTCAGCACGAACCAGGGCACCTGGGTCATTACCAGCTTCGGCGTTGCCAACGCGATTGCCTTGCCCCTGACCGGCTGGT
>CAZZLB010000387.1:0-3539 GCA_964654655.1 uncultured Rhodoferax sp.
CTCCGGATGTACGATCTGCACCATCTCCACCTTGTCGAACTGATGCTGTCGGATCAGGCCCCGGGTATCGCGCCCGGCACTTCCTGCCTCTGAACGGAAGCACGGCGTATGCGCCGTCAGCCGGATCGGCAACGCCGCCTCCGCGACCACCTCGTCACGGACGAAGTTGGTGAGCGGAACTTCGCTGGTCGGAATAAGGTACAGGGCGCCGTCTTCCAGCCCCTCCTCGCCCTCCTGCCCGCCCTTCTTGGCGGCAAACAGGTCGGCCTCGAATTTGGGCAGTTGGCCGGTGCCGCGCAGGGTCTCCGCATTCACGATGTAGGGCGTGTAGCACTCGGTGTAGCCGTGCTCCTGGGTCTGCACATCGAGCATGAACTGAGCCAGCGCACGGTGCAGGCGGGCCAGCGGGCCTTTCATGACGGCGAAGCGCGCACCCGAGAGCTTGACGCCCATCTCAAAATCAAGCCCCAGCGGCGCCCCCAGATCCACGTGGTCTTTCACAGTGAAGTCAAATGCCTTGGGCGTCCCCCAACTGCGCACTACCACGTTGGCGTGTTCATCGGCACCGACGGGCACGCTTTCATGCGGCAAATTCGGTACTGCCAGAAGCAGCCCCTGCATCTCGGTCTGGATTTCGTCCAGTCGGGCTGCAGAGGCTTCCAGTTCGGCTTTCAAGCCGGCCACCTCGGCCATCACCGCATCGGCCTGTGCCTGACCGGCAGCACCCTTGGCTTTGAGCTGACCGATCTGCTTGCTCAGGCTGTTGCGCCTGCCCTGCAATTCCTCGGTCCGGATCTGGATCGTCTTGCGTTCGGCCTCCAGCGTCCTGAATCCGTCGACATTGAGAAAGCTCTGGGGATGCTTGCGCGTTTGCAGGCGCTCCACCACGTGGGCGAGGTCTTTTCGGAGAAGAGTAATGTCTAGCATGGTGAGATTGTAATTTTTGAAATGATGCGCCTACCGTCAATGACTCGACAGGCTGGCCGGGTCCAGGTTGGCACCGCACAGTATCAGGCAAACCCGCTCGTCCACCTGCGTCCGGTAAACCCCACTGCGCAAGGCAGCCAGACCGAGTGCTGCGGCGGGTTCCACTGCAAGTTTGAGTTCGCTCCAAAGCCAAATTTGCGCCGCGCGAATCGCCTCGTCGCTGAGCAGCAGTGCGTCCCTCACGTAGCGCTGCGTGACGTTCCAGGCAATCTCGCCAATGCGCTTGGCGCCCAGTGAATCGGCCGCAACACCGCTGACCGACACGTCAACCGCGTGCCCGGCCTGGCGTGCCGCAAACAAGGTGGGCGCCAGGGTCGGCTCCAGCGCCACGGTGCGCGCCCGGTTCTCAAACCAGGCCGCAATGCCACCAATCAGGCCACCACCGCCCACGCTGACCAGCACACTGTCGGGCAAGCCCGCAGCGGCTTCAATTTCAGCGGCCAGCGTAGCGGCACCGGCCACCACCTCGACCTGGTCGTAGGCGTGCAGCAGCAAGGCTCCGCTGGAGCGCTGGCGCAACAGACAGGCCTCCAGTGCCTCGGAATAAGCCGCCCCCGTGACCACCACGCTGGCGCCGAGTTGGCGCAGGCGCTCCCGCTTGGCTTGACTCGCCAGTTGCGGCACAAAAACCTCGCATGGCACACCGAGCGCTTGCGCCGCCGCGGCGGCTGCGATACCGGCATTACCGCCCGATGCAATGATCACGCCGCTGACGGGTATCTCGTTGGCAAGCATGCGATTGAGCATGCCGCGCGCCTTGAAGCTGCCACCGAGTTGAAGCTGTTCGAGCTTGAGCCAGACTTCGGCGCAGTTCAAGCCAAGATCCCTGCCTGAGAGCTTCATCAGAGGCGTCCTGCGCAGCAGCTGCGACTCTCGGGCATTGAGCCGACTCAGGGCGCGGTCAATGTCAGCACGCGTGATGTCGAGATCGCTCATGGCTGATGCTCGTCCAGCTTCAAGCCTTTGGGCAAGGGAAACTTGACTGTCTCCTCCATGCCCTTCATCTTGCGCACCGACACCGCGCCCAGCGCCTTGACGCGCTCCATCACGCGGTTCACCAGAATCTCGGGCGCCGAGGCGCCGGCGGTCAATCCGACGCGCTGACGTCCTTCAAACCACTGCGCCTGAATTTCCTCGACGCTGTCCACCATATAACTGGCGGTCCCCAATTTGCGCGCCAGTTCCGCCAGCCGGTTGCTGTTGGAACTGGTCGGGCTGCCAACCACAATCACCAGATCAACCTGTGGGCTCATGATCTTGACTGCATCCTGGCGGTTCTGCGTCGCGTAGCAGATATCCTGCTGCTTGGGCTCGCGCACAGACGGAAAGCGCGCCTTGACCGCCGTGGCAATCTCGGCCGCATCATCAACGCTGAGCGTGGTCTGCGTCACCAGCGCCAGCCGCTCGGTCTGCGCTGGCCGCACATTCGCCACGTCGGCCACGTCTTCAACCAGATGAATGCCGCCGTCCAGCTGCCCCATCGTGCCCTCGACCTCGGGGTGCCCCTTGTGGCCGATCATGATGAATTCAAAGCCTTCGCGACGCAGCTTGGCTACTTCCACGTGGACTTTGGTCACGAGTGGGCAGGTGGCGTCAAAAATCCGGAAACCCCGTGCTGCCGCTTCCTCCTGCACGGCACGGCTCACACCATGCGCCGAAAAAATCAGGGTTGCACCGGCAGGCACATCGTCGAGATCCTCGATAAAGACAGCGCCCTTGGCTTTCAGATCATTGACGACATAGGTGTTGTGCACGATCTCGTGGCGCACGTAGATTGGTGCGCCAAATTTCGCCAGTGCGCGCTCGACGATTTCAATCGCCCTGTCAACACCGGCACAAAAACCTCTGGGCTCGGCCAGCAGAATTTCAAGCCCCTTGTTCACAGGACGCCAATCACGTGTACTTCAAAAGTCACTGGCTGACCAGCCAGCGGATGATTGAAGTCGAACAGCACCGCAGCGCCCTGGTCGTCGGTTCTGAAACGCTGCACCGAACCGGCAAAGCGACCCTGCCCATCGGGAGCCGGAAACTGCACCACATCACCCAGGGCGTACGGTTGATCGGTCTCGCGCAGGGCGTCGAGCAGGGGTCGCGCCAGCCACTGCAGCTTGTCCGGATGGCGCTCGCCAAACGCGGCGCCCGCCGGCAGCTCAAAGATTGCACGTGAGCCTTCCGGCAAGCCCAGCAAGCGGGCCTCTATCGCTGGCGACAACTCCCCCGTGCCCAGCGTCAGTGTGGCCGGCTTGCCGGCAAAAGTATTGATCAGGTCACCCGCAGGTCCGGCCATACGGTAGTGCAGGGTGAGAAAAGAGCCTGGCTGGACGCAGGCTGTGCTGGTGGTCATGAACAAGTCCCGATAAACTGGGCTCCATTGTAAAAGCCCACCCCATGCCGCTCAAAGACCTGCCCCCCGACGCCCGACCGCGTGAAAAGCTGCTTGCACGCGGTGCGGCCGCGCTGAGCGACGCCGAGCTGCTGGCCCTGCTGCTGCGCACCGGCATCAAGGGCAAGGGCGTGCTGCAGATGGCACACGAACTGCTGCAACTCAAGAC
>CAZZLB010000388.1:0-3528 GCA_964654655.1 uncultured Rhodoferax sp.
GTTTGTGTTGGCTATTACTTCGTAATAGCCAATCGATAATAAGCGGCGGGCGGGCGGGTCAACACAAACAAATGCTGTATTAGATTGAATCTAGGATTTTGGGCATAAAAAAAGCCCCAGCCAAGCCCTGCTCGCGGCAGGAATTATTGGCTGGGGCGTACTACCTACTCTGGTGGTCACTACCTTGCTCTATCGTATGTAGCCGAGGTATCTATGGGCAATACCGTAGGGCTATAAACTTCAGCACTTGAGTCCGAGGCCGTTTTGGTAGGGGCAGTTTCACTACTTACCCAGGTAGCCTCCGGAAGGAAGGTCTATATTTTGGTGACGGTGACCTCTAAGTAGTTCTGTAAGAGGCGATATACATCTACTGTGTCGCCGTCACTATCATAAACGCTAAAGAGTTCATTGGTATTCCCGATATTAAGGCGGATACTGTAATTAACCTCAGCCTCGATCTCCAGGTTTTCCCTAATATCGTTTTCCAGGTCATCTGCGTCTCCGTCGTACTCTATATCAAACTCAGTAGAGTCGTTGAAGAGGTCAATCACAACGCGGTACTTGGGAGTAAGGAAGGGGTTTCTGGGCTTAATTCCATAATCCACAAATAAACGGTCAATAATAGATTGCCACACCTCTGCAGCGTCATCTACATCTACGGTTTCCTTAATCCCATCTGTAATTGCTGTAACAGATTGGTCAAGCAGGGCACGTCGGGCTTCATTAACTAAAGCAATAGTGGTTGGTTCCATTTCTTGTCCTTTTCTTATTAGTTTTGTTTATCTGTCCTGGGGTTTCTGGATTGTCCCCCAGCCTAAGACGGCTCAGACTGGGGGACTCACCGGCTCTACCCGTGAAAGGACAGTTAAACGGGGAGTTTATGTGTCCTTTACTAGATTAAAGAGAGCGACCGAACGCCTTGCCGAGAGCGCGGAGTTTGGAGTTTGCCACTCTTGCTTCTTTCTTCCAACGCTCTACTTCGCGCTCTAGCCTAGTAATCTCTTTAGCAAGAACGGAGATTGAGTTATCGGACTTCTTATTGGATTTGGTACCGTTATGCACCTTGCCAATATGATGACCAGCGTGTTGGGACGTGGGGAATTGCTCGAAACAGATGACGCAACCAATGGTCTTGGCTATCTCATTTGCTTCGTTGAGCCAGACTAATTCAGTCTGATTGGTGAAGGTCTTACCTGGCACCATGATATTCGGTACCGTATTTTGGGCTACGAGGATGTAGCCTTCTTTCTGGAACATACTGTGTCCTTTCGTAGTGGTAGTAGGTATAACAATGTTGCGGTAGGTATTATTCCCTACTTGACTTCCAGATAGCAAGTAGCCGCTCCGGAATTATTGGCGTTGAGTTCGACCTCTTTCTTGCGGAGTTCAAACAACTCTATAACCATTTTGTCTAGCATCTTCTTAAGAAACTCCGGAGGCATAGATTGGATTTCCGGCAAGGCGTCAATATCAAGCGTGTGCTTGAATACGACTACTGTCTCTTGGGTAATGGTGTTCATGGTGTCCTTTCTCGTTGGTGTCCTTCACCAACAAGCCATACTCTACTCTCTCACGGTAGCAAGCACAATATGCAAAAGTTATGCACATCTGGGGATAAACCTGTGGATAACTCTCTTACGTGTGTATTTGTCGACAAATCTCTTTATCGGCCCTCTCCAACACAAACAAATAGCAAACCAGCCGCCTTTCTAAATTAGAATGGCTAGGCGGCTGGTTTGCTATTTGTTTGTGCTGGCTTGGCTATCCACAGCCTGGGGATAAGACTGTGGATAGCCTCGCCCCTACTACTTGGACTCTACGAGTTCCAAGAGCCTATCTGATTGGCTACGAGCGATGTCATAAGCCAAGACCTTGTGAGGCGTGAATGTTGTCCACCTCATGCTTTTATCCGGTAACTCTATTCTGATACGAGATGTGCCGGACATATTTAGCACGATTTCTTTTACTACCCCTACCAACTTATGGGTTTGGGTCTGATAGATATCGCCGACTTGAATTGTGTTACTCATGGCTGTCCCTTCTTGTAGTGGATTAGTTAGGGCAGTTTATCCTCATGCCCAGGAGGTAGAACTAGAGCGACTTGACCAGTTGCAGGATGTCGTTCTTCTTGCCGTTGATGAGCGGATCGAACCCTGAGGCGCTAGCCAGGATTCCGGAGTTATCCGTACCCTTACGGCCGACGCGGTAGTAGTCGATGTACTCTGTGAGCGCATTGAACGCTCCCCACTTGGTGCCGGTGATCGTGGCATTGGTAGGCGAGTTACGGTAAAGCGACTTGATCGTGTCCACCTTGTCGGTGTAGCGAGTGTGGGTCAACTTGGGATCATCTATCGTAGGTTCCGGATAGATAGTTGCGACCAACTTGTCGAACTGTGCGTCAGTAATGCTCTGAGCGTACAATTCTTGCGCCATTTCCTCGAACTTATCCATATAAGTAAAGGAGATATTGAGCGCTCGCCGAGCCTCCTCGACACGACCGCTTGCTGTCTCTGTGTGGCGCACCTTGTAACTCTGAGCGCAACCCTTGAGAGCCATATTGAGCGTGTTTTGGCAGACTACGCGAACCGGAGTGACTAGCGCTTGGATAGCGCTCGAACCGTCGTGACTTGTGGTCACTAGGAGATACGACCGAACCTCATCGCTTGCACCTTCCGGATCTAGCGTGAAGGAGTGCGGGATAGCAAGAGAGCCAAAGACTTGCTTGCCATCCTTGATTGAACCCGCGCTCTCCCACTTGCCCCCACCGTCCAGAATGTTATCGCCGAAGGCGAATAGATCTTCATTCTGATAAGTGCGGTAACGCTTGCCGACTACCGAGAGAATATCGGTTCCCATGTCGAATGGGTTAGTGCGAACTACCATGTACCGATCATCGACCGAGCGATAACCGTCCGGAACCGATAAATCCTCCAGGCGAACATTCCAGCCGGAAAGATAAGCCGAGTCCAACATATCTGAGGTGCTAACTGACTCATCCTCTGAAAATACGCGAGAGGCTAAGCCATGCCACGCGGGTTCACCGCGTAATGCGAAAGCGACTTGCCCGCCCTCGCCGATCTCTAAATTGTGCGCCATAGCGCACCGTCCTTTCGTAGTAGGTTAGATGAGCATTCCCTCTCTCATCTAGGTGTAACTTTACTCTCTCAGATTAGATAGCGCCAATGCAAAAGTTATCCACATTTGTGGATAACTCTGTGGATAAACCAACACAAACATATAGCCAATAGCCAACTTATAAAAGGCGGCTATTGGCTATTGGCTATATGTTTGTGCCGGGCAGGCAGAGCAGTTTTGCCTCATGCTCAGGAGGTCTACGCGGTTTCGTCCTTCTTTTGCTTTTCGCACCAACGACACATACCAACGCGTTTGATCTGAATAGGGGTATGCGGTTCTGTACCGCATTTCGGACACTTCATTATGCCTCCTTTACTTTATCGCTGAGTTCGTCTAGTAAATACTCAAGAGAATGTTCTTCGTCCCATTCGGTAATCCAATCGGGATCATCTT
>CAZZLB010000389.1:0-3526 GCA_964654655.1 uncultured Rhodoferax sp.
GAGGAACTGGACGTAGCAGAGACTGCTGCGGCCATGGGTTGCTCGGAAGGCAGTGTGAAAACGCACTGCTCGCGGGCAGTCCAGGCTCTCGGCAAGGCATTGAGGGCGAAGGGAATAACACTATGACGAATTCACATCTCTACCAAAACCTCGTGGCACAGGACCGTTTCGGCTTGCAGGTGGCGGCACGCCTGTCCGATGCGGCAGATGAACTGCCCTACCAAATTTCCGAAAGGTTGCGCGCCGCCAGGACACGGGCTGTGAGCCAGCGCAGAGTAGCAGTCCAGACCGCCAGCAGCGTGACTCGCTCCGGCGCCGCAGCTTCGTTGACCTTTGGCACCGAACACCTTAGCTGGTGGGACCGTGTGGCGGCGGCAGCACCGCTGCTGGCCCTGGTGCTGGGTCTGGTGGCGATCAATGTCATTCAAAACGATAAGCGCGCCAATGAAATTGCCGAAATTGACGCGGCTTTGTTGACAGATGACTTGCCGCCTGCTGCGTATGCGGATCCCGGTTTCACACAATTCCTCAAGAGCCGAACCGGACAGAATTGAGGTTCTGGACATCAGCATGTTCATGCACGCCTTTGATGAGAATTCACCGCCGTCGAAGGCTTGCGGGCTGACTGCGGGCCTTGTCTTTTGCGTTCTGGCCGCGCTGAGCATGCCCGCTTCGTGCGCCTTGGCACAGACAGTCTCTGCAGCAAAGACCGGTAGCCCAGCGCCAACGGCAAAAAGCCCGGTAGTGGCAGCGAGTTCATCCAAACCTGCGTGGCAGGATCTGACACCGGTGCAGCAAGTCTCACTCAAACCTCTGGCTGCAAACTGGAACACACTGGGAGCCTCCCAGAAGCGCAAATGGATCGCGCTGGCGCAAAACTACCCCAGCCTTGCACCGGCCGAACAACTCAAACTGCACAGCCGTATGACCGAATGGGTCTCATTGAGTCAGCAACAACGCGCTCAGGCGAGATTGAATTTTGCCCAGGCCAAACAGCTCACCCCTGACGAAAAGGCCGCAACATGGAAGGCTTACCAGGAACTCAGCCCCGAGGAAAAGCAAAAACTGGCCACCGCTTCGGTCAGCAAGCCGGTTGGTGCCGCCGCCGCGGCCAAGCCCGTGCCGGCGCAGAAACTGGCAACAGTTCCTGTCACCAGACACAGCCCGAAGACAGCACCCCAAATGGCAGCCTCGGATCACGCACTCAATCACAACACCTTGCTGCCGCAGGCACAGCCTGCACTTGAGCCCACCACGCCACAGAAGAACTGAACGGTGCCTGTGTTGCTGCCTCGATGAAAGCCGCTTTGCAGACCCCCAGCCTGGCGCGTCGCATGGCGTGCTGGCTGTATGAGGGCATATTGATGTTTGGCGTCGTTTTCATGGCCGGCTATCTGTTTGGCACCCTGACCCAAACCCGCAATCCGATGGACAACCGCCATGCCTTGCAGGCTTTTGTCTTTGTCATCTGCGGGGTCTATTTCGTCTGGTTCTGGGCCAAAGGACAAACCCTGGCCATGAAAACCTGGCACATCACGGTGCTTGACCTCGCCGGCAAGCCCCTCTCCCAAAAGCGAGCCCTGTTGCGCTACCTGCTTTGCTGGCTCTGGTTTGTCCCGGCACTGGCAGCCATCGCGCCTTTCCATTTGTCTGGATCCGAATCGACGATCATTGTGCTGGGCTGGGTGGCGATCTGGGCTATCCTCAGCCACCTTCATCCGCGCCGACAGTTCTGGCACGATGCCCTATCCCGAACGCAATTGGTGTCAACGCCAATCCAGAATCCATAACGATCATGTCTTCAGCATTCACCGTCTGCGTCTACTGCGGCTCCCGACCCGGTATCAACCCCGAGTTTTCCAAGGCAGCGCAGCAGGTCGGCCAATGGATTGGTCGCCATGGCGGACAACTGGTTTACGGTGGCGGCAAGAGTGGCTTGATGGGGCTGGTGGCCAACGCTGCGCTGGCAGCAGGCGCTTCGGTAATAGGTGTCATTCCGCGGGCCTTGGTCGACAAGGAGTGCGCCCACCTGGGCTGCACCGAGCTCCACATTGTGGACACCATGCACGAACGCAAACGCATGATGGCCGAGCGTGCCGACGCCTTTTTGGCGCTGCCCGGGGGCATCGGAACCTTCGAGGAGCTATTTGAAGTCTGGACCTGGCGCCAGTTGGGCTACCACGACAAACCCATTGGCCTGCTCAACACAGCAGGCTATTACGACAAGCTGCTTGATTTTTTGACAAGCGCCACGTCGCAGGATTTCATGGGGAGTTGGCAAATGGGTCTGCTGCGCGCCGCCACGGACGCTCCGGCTCTGCTTTCGGAATTGGTCGGGGCCGCTGGCATGTCGCCAGCACCCCGGCTGGATCAGATCTAGACCGCCGACTCGTCCTGCTCACCGGTGCGGATGCGCACGACACGTTCGACACTGGTGACGAATATCTTGCCGTCTCCGATCTTGCCAGTACGCGCCGCCTTGACGATGGCGTCAACACAACGGTCCAGGTCCTGCGTCTTCACCACCACCTCCACCTTCACCTTGGGCAAAAAGTCCACCACGTACTCGGCGCCACGGTAGAGTTCGGTATGACCTTTCTGGCGTCCAAATCCCTTGACCTCGGTGACGGTCAGGCCAGTCACCCCGCACTCAGCCAGGGCTTCACGGACCTCTTCGAGTTTGAAGGGTTTGACGATGGCGGTAATCTGTTTCATGTCGGCGTTCCTTTAGTCTGTCGGCGAAGCTGATCCAATTATCACGCTCGAAACCGGTTGGTTATAGGATAACGCCAATCCTTGCCAAAACTGCGGTGCGTGACGCGAATACCCACCGGTGCCTGGCGGCGCTTGTACTCATTGACCTTGATCAGGCGCGTCACCCGCTCCACATCGGCGCGCTCAAAGCCCGACGCAATGATGTCCTCGATGCTCTGGTCGTTCTCCATGTAACGCTCCAGAATCGCATCCAGCACCTCGTAGGGCGGCAAACTGTCCTGGTCCTTTTGGTCAGGTCGCAACTCGGCGCTCGGTGGTCTGGTGATGATGCGCTGGGGAATCGGCTCACTGCAGGTGCCGTAAGGGTCGTTCGCGTTGCGCCAGCGCGCCAGCCGGAATACCGTCGTCTTCGCCAGATCCTTGATCACCGCAAAGCCGCCCGCCATGTCACCGTACAGGGTGCAGTAACCGGTCGCCATTTCGGATTTGTTGCCAGTGGTCAGGACGATGCTGCCAAACTTGTTGCTCAACGCCATCAGGAGCGTGCCCCGGATGCGTGCCTGGATGTTTTCCTCGGTGGCGTCTTCAGCGCGTCCCTTGAAGTCCAGCGCCAGCGACGCCTTGAAGGCCTCGAACTCGGGCACGATGGAAATCTCGTCGTAACGGACTCCGAGTCGTTGTGCCATCTCGCGCGCGTCGATCCAGCTGATGTCGGCGGTGTAGGGTGAGGGCATCATGAGACTGCGCACCCGGTTTTTACCCAGCGCATCCACTGCCAGTGCCAGCACCAGAGCTGAATCGATGCCGCCCG
>CAZZLB010000390.1:0-3509 GCA_964654655.1 uncultured Rhodoferax sp.
GACCTTCGGCTATAGAGTGGTTGTTGGTTGTTCAAAATGGGGCGTCAATGCCCCGGTCGCATCCGTGCTGGCAGTCCGTGCCGGTTAGTCGGCTTCGCAGTCGATCACAGCCAGCATGTGCTTGTGAAACAGCGTGATTTGATGTTCACGACTAATAGCAATGTTTTTTGTCGCGTCGTAAACATTCGTTTCCAGCATCATCCGACGCTCATCAGGCAGCACTTCGAAGCAAATTTCCAATTCGACAATTCCCAGACCGCGCAGATGTTCTGGCAGTTGCGAATCGTCAATCGGTGTGTGGTAGACGCCTGTTGGATTCTTATGCTTCACGATTGCACCCTTCGATAGACCGTCGCTGATTTTCCCGTTACTGAACATTCACGCGGCGGCAGTTCTTCAATCAATCCGTCGCGAACAAGTTCATGGAACCGTTTGCGATACGAGTCCGCTAATCCGCCGTAGTAGTCCGCAGCACGTTTCGCTACTTCCATCGCAGTCAGCGAGTGCACATTGAGAATGAACAAACACCGCTGCTTGAGCAGTCCCATCTTGTGCCGCACAGCATCGCCAGCCTCGTGCGACGTTGGTTTGTCCGTGCGTCGGGATAGCTGTGGGTTATCGAACAGGTCTAGCTGCGGCATCGCACACCTCGGTCAGACAGTGACGGATTCAACGATCTCTTGAACCTTGCGAACCTTTGCCTTCTGAGCGGCACGAATCCGGTTCAGCGCTTCTTCATTCTCATACAGTTTTTCGGCCGTGTTGCCGTCTGCGAATCGGATGCACGCACTGGCCGTAACCTTGACGAGCTTTAATCGCCCATTTTGGTTTTGCTCGAAATGACCA
This sequence comes from uncultured Rhodoferax sp., assembly GCA_964654655.1. Taxonomy (GTDB): domain Bacteria; phylum Pseudomonadota; class Gammaproteobacteria; order Burkholderiales; family Burkholderiaceae_C; genus Rhodoferax. The sequence continues at coordinate 847 of CAZZLB010000390.1, forward strand.
TTCAGTAACCATCGTCGCAACGCAGCAATTGGTGACTTTGGAGGAAGTCCAGTCATGTCGATGAATCCGCGAGAGAACTCAATCGCCTTCTCTGGATTGGCGGCATGAAACGCAACCAGACAGCCAATCAAACCCGCCTTGCGATCAGCGTTATTCCATCCACACGCGAAAATCGCGTCGAGTGAGTCCGCGTAAACTTTGCGGATCTCAAGAACCTGGTGCGTCGACATATTCGCCTGTCGCTTTCCGACGCAGATGTATTGCAGGACATTGACGACCGCTGCAACCAAATTGGCGTTCGGAACTCCATGACCAAGTTGCAATCGCTGGCCCATGCCGCGAGGTTGACCGCCGTCGAGAACATCCATCACATGAACGTCGATGTTGTGGTGGCCATTGACATGGACGATTCGCGGAATTCCGGTTGTCACCATCATCGGCACTGCGATGTTGGCTTCGAGAACCGCATGCAGCCGATGCTGACCGTCGATCAGGTTTCCATCTTCGTCGATGGCAATCCCCTGGTGCGTGACGATCCACGCCCCTCGCTGCATGTCGCTCGCATACAATGCAACGCGACGCTTATTGATGGCTCGATTGTTCGTGTTGCCTTCGAGCCATTCCTTCGCCCTCTGCGGAGTCACTGATACTACTTTTGTTTTCACTTGATCCCCTTCGCCCACTCAAGAAACTTTGCTCGATCCTTCTTGCTGGTCTTCCGCCAACACTGCTTCAACGTGAACAGGTTGTCAGAGTCAGCGTCTTCTGGTGCGTGCTCCCGAACTTCAGGAACAGAATCCGCACCTTGCACCCACTTCTTTGGCTGCTCTGTTGCAGCCTTCGTTTGCTTAAACGCCTCGGCAATGCTGATGTGTGATTCGTCCGACTTCGGGGCGAGCATTGCAGCCTTGATTGGCTCCGGTGCGTCACGCAACACAGCCTCAACCCTTGATACTGTTTGCTCGGAAACTCCGGCTGACTTTGCAATTTCGCGCCTTGTGTCCGTGGATTCCAAAGGGTTCGATGAAATCATCGAACCCTTACCTCCGCGTCTTCCGCCTTCGACCTCATTCTCCTTTGCCTTTGCGGAAAGCATTGGCTTTAACTGCAATGCAACCTTCACGCGCATGGCATCCGTCAGATTTCTGCGAGCCAGTTGCCGACGAAGCATCCACTCTTTCACAGCGTCGCGGCTGGTAAACTGCTTCTCGATAATTTCCGGCGCGTCATCTTCCGACATGCCGGTCGTCGTCCAGATTCGGTGTCGGTTGTGACCATCGACCAGGATGTTGTGACCGAGCCAGACGATGATGGGGTCAGTGAATCCGTCGCGTTGAATGCTCTTGAGAAGTTCGACGTTCTCATCCTCAGACAACGGAGGCAGGAGCGATTCCAACTCGGCGTCAATCGTGATGTCTTTAATGCTCAGCATCACGCACCTGCCTTCGCTGGCTTCCGGACCATCAGTTGACGCAGTTTGTTCTTGCTTGGTCGCCCGGTTCGATTTGCTGGCAACCATCGCTTTCGACGTACAAGTTCAGCGTCGGTTGTGATCTTGGCCTTGATGAGCCGCCGTGCTTCGAAGTAGCAGGCGACACACACGCCCCTGCAATGTCGTTTGTTTTCGCATCGAGGGATGATGCACAGTTCTGAGGATTTTGGCATAGATTCCGTTCCTGCTGGCTACGAGCGAGATTGACAAGTAGCGTTGCGAATGCGTCGATGACTTGCTGCGTCGGACGTTTCATGGTTGCAAAGTTTTAACTAACGATTTTGAGTTCGTCCATAGCTAAGTTTTAGAAAAATCTCATTTTGGACAAAAATTATCAATTGCTTTCCGTAACCGTCTTGACAAGAATCAATTTGCGTCTCAAAATTCGTAGCAAAGACCTAGCAATTGGTCTCATCAAAAAAGGGGGGAATCATGGTTGCTCAAGGGATGGTTCAAACGATGGCGAAGAAAAAGACGACAACGGATGGTCGTAGGAATCGGTATCAACCAATTACCGGAGATGAACTTACGGAGGCCGCAGAGGCGTTGAACACGCTGGCGGGTAAGTTGGTTGCCGCTGCCGATGAGATGGCGGAACTCGAATTCGATTCCGTGAAGGTTGACGGTCGCAATCTGCTGTCGCCGTCAGTCTCATGGAATGACACATAACAATCGACTCTACCCATGTCTCGCCCCTCAGTTAGTCGCCGTGGTCATCTCGTCAATGTAATCGCCGATCATCCATCCCATGATGTAGCCGGATATCATGCTCCAGTTGCCAGTCTCCTTGTGCGACAACCCATCGGGATTTGTGATGACGAGGGTGATTTGCCCGTCACTTCGCACGCTCAATTTAACATCAGCCTGCGCACGCTTGATTATTTTGACTCGCGGTTTTTTCTGTTTCGCTGGCATGTTGACCCCTGTGCATAATTGAATTGACGCCCCTGTTACAGCCGAGGCGCGCTTTGGGAATGATTTGCAGCATACTCCCGAGGTCTGGCTGGTCATTCTCACCAACTGGAGGCTGCGAAGCGTTTCCGAATCGCAGTTCGCGGGTTATTCGCACCAGGTTTTATTGTCAGCGTCGAACATTGGCTGTGATTCATCCGTCAGTCCAACCGGGACGCCCTGTTTCGCCAGCATCTCGTGTCGTTGTCGGCAGCAGTCC
>CAZZLB010000391.1:0-3495 GCA_964654655.1 uncultured Rhodoferax sp.
TTGCCGGCTGTGGTCGCCAGCATGTACGCGGTTTACCATGGGCCCGAAGGCTTGAAGCGCATTGCCGGGCGCGTTGCACGTTATACCGCCGTGCTGGCGGCCGGACTGAAGTCGCTGGGCTGCAATCTGCTGTATGCCACGGCCTTCGACACCGTCACGGTGCAAGCCGGGTCTGAAGTTGCCGCGCAGGCGATTGTGCAAAAGGCACGCGACGCGGGCGCCAACCTGCGCCTGTTGCGCAAGACCTGCGTTGGCATCTCGCTGGACGAAACAACGACGCGTGCGGACATTGAATTGCTCTGGTCCTTTTTCGCAGCAGAAAAGCCAACCCTGCCGAAAGTCGCTGATCTGGAGGACACTGCCCCTGCACTGATTCCTGCCAGCTTGCGACGCAGCAGTGATTTCCTGACGCACCCGGTCTTCAACAGCTACCACTCCGAAACCGGCATGCTGCGTTACATCCGGGTACTCAGCGACAAGGATCTGGCACTGGACCGCAGCATGATTCCGCTGGGCAGTTGCACCATGAAGCTCAACGCCACCAGCGAGATGATTCCCATCACCTGGCCCGAGTTTGCCGCGCTGCATCCGTTTGCACCAGCCGACCAATTGCAGGGCTATGCCGAACTGGACGCCCAGTTGCGTGCATGGCTTTGTCAGGCCACCGGCTACGCGGGTATCAGTTTGCAACCCAACGCCGGCTCGCAGGGCGAGTACGCCGGTCTGCTGGCGATCCGTGCCTACCACGCAGCGCACGGTCAGGGCCACCGCAATATCTGCCTGATTCCATCGAGTGCCCACGGCACCAACCCGGCGAGTGCCCAGATGGCGGGACTCAACGTTGTGGTCACCGCCTGCGACGCCAGTGGCAACGTGGATCTGGCCGACCTCAAGGCCAAGTGCGAGCAGCACAGCCAGAATCTGGCAGCGGTGATGATCACCTACCCCAGCACGCACGGTGTTTTTGAAACCAGCGTCAAGGAACTCTGTGCACTGGTGCATTCGCACGGCGGCCGGGTTTACGTTGACGGCGCCAACATGAATGCGCTGGTGGGTCTGGCAGCGCCGGGCGAGTTTGGTGGCGACGTCAGTCACCTGAACCTGCACAAGACTTTCTGCATTCCGCATGGCGGCGGTGGACCGGGTGTGGGTCCGGTTTGCGTGGTAGCCGATCTGGTTCCTTTCCTGCCGAGCCATGCAACGGGTGACTTGCCCGGCCAGGGCGCCATATCAGCGGCGCCTTTGGGAAATGCTGCCGTATTGCCCATCAGCTGGATGTACTGCCGCATGATGGGTCCGGAGGGATTGCAGGCGGCAACGGAAGTGGCGATTCTGGCGGCCAATTACGTCAGCGCCCGGCTGAAAGATCACTATCCCACGCTTTACGCCAGTGCCAATGGACGCGTCGCGCACGAATGCATTCTGGACTTGCGTCCCTTGAAGGAAAGCAGCGGTGGTGTCCATGGCGTCTCGGCCGAGGATGTGGCCAAGCGTTTGATGGACTACGGTTTCCATGCACCCACGCTCAGCTTCCCGGTACCCGGCACGCTGATGGTTGAGCCGACCGAGAGCGAAACACTGAGCGAACTCGATCGCTTTATCAACGCCATGATCGCCATCCGCCAGGAAATTGCGAAAGTGGAACGGGGTGAGTGGCCCCGGGATAACAACCCGCTCAAGCACGCGCCGCATACCGCGGCCTCCCTGCTGGGCGAGAGTTGGGATCGGCCCTATTCGCGTGAAGTCGCTGCCTTTCCGCTGGCGAGCCTGAAGCAGGTCAAATACTGGCCGCCGGTCGGTCGGGTCGATAACGTTTACGGCGACCGCAACTTGTTCTGTTCGTGTGTGCCGACAGGCGACGCAGCAAACTAGGATATTGCCAACGATAATCGGGCAGTCCGGTCCGCGCTGCAGGGATCGGACTCTTTCACTCCAGGAGCACAAAATGGCAAAAGGACAGCAGAAAAGCAACAAGATGGTAAAGAAACCAAAAAAGGACACGGGACCGGCCAAGCCTGTATCGGCTGACGCAGTACGACCCACGATCACCACCGTGATTCCGGTGCGCGGCAAATTGAAGAATGCCCCGGGCAAGAGCTGAACTTCGCAATTCAGCATCGTGAGTTGACTGACGAACTCACCGTGCTCTACGCCGATGCGGCGTTGCTGGTACTGGACAAGCCAGCTGGCCTGCTGTCAGTACCGGGGCGGGGCGCTGACAAACAGGATTGTCTGTGCCGGCGCGCGCAACATCTGTACCCCGATGCGTTGGTGGTGCATAGGCTCGATATGGCCACCTCGGGCCTCATGGTCATGGCACGCGGGACTGAGTCGCAACGAGTATTGAACACCGCCTTTGCTGCACGTGCGGTCAAAAAACGCTATCTGGCCGTCGTTGATGGTGAGCTCACTGGGCCGGAATCAGACTGGGACGTCATCGATTTGCCGATCGCCCTGGACTGGCCGCGCCGACCGCTGCGCATCATTGACCACGAACGCGGTCAGGCCAGCGTGACCCGCTGGCGCGTCTTGGCGCACAGCCGCAGCGATGGCACAAGCCGGCTTGAATTGGAACCGGTGAGCGGCCGCTCCCACCAATTGCGTGTGCATCTGCAAGCGATGGGTCACGCCATTCTTGGCGATGCTCTGTACGCCTGCCCCAGAGTTCAGGCCATGGCGACCCGATTGCTGCTTCACGCGAACTCGATTGAGTTGCAGCATCCGGTGAGCGCAGAAGTCATGCGCTTTGTCAGCCCGCCCGCTTTCTAAAGCAGCACAGTGGTCTACTCGACACGCGTTACCGACACCGGTTTGAAGCCAAAATCGGCCGCCTTGCCCTTGCGAGCCCGCGCCGCGCGCGCGTTGTTGAGACTGCGAATCTCCAGCGTTTCCTCGCGCTGCTTGCCACCGCGCCCAATGCCCTCAATGCACACACTGCGCGTGTAGGCAGCGGCGCCAGCCAGACTGTCCTTGTCCTGCAGATCGATCAGCAGCAGGCCGCGTCCACCGTTGTTCATGAGCTTGAGTTCGCTGATCTCAAAACTCAGTATCCTGCCGCCAGTCGAAACACACGCCACATGGGTCGCCGGTGACAGGGGCACCATGCCGCCGCTGGCCGCCACCACCGAAGGTCGACACAGTGTTTCACCCGCATTGCAGCTAACGAATGCCTTGCCTGCCTTGAGTCTGGAGATCATGTCTTCCACCGTTGCCATAAACCCATAGCCACCTGAACTGCTGAGCAGCAAGCGAGCGTCCGCCGGGCCGGCAAAGTAATACAAGAGCTGGGTTCCACTCTCCAGATCGAGCAAACTGGTGATGGGTTGCCCGTCGCCGCGCCCGCCCGGCAGTTGCGCCACAGGCACGGAGTAGACGCGCCCGTTGTTGCCAAACGCGAGCAGCGTATCAACGGTTCTGCATTCAAAAGTGGCATACAAGCCGTCACCCGCCTTGAAGACAAAACTCGCGGCCTCATGCCCCTGCCCTTTTTGCGCG
>CAZZLB010000392.1:0-3470 GCA_964654655.1 uncultured Rhodoferax sp.
CCCGGTTGAAGAGCCGGCGTACCTGCGCCGGATTGGCCATGCCGGTGGTATCAGAAAGCCCGGTTTCATCGGCACCCGCTTCAATGCACTGGCTTGCCATCCAGACCACGTCGTCCTCGGCCACCACGCCCTGCAAGGTACAACCAAAAGCGGTGGAAATACCGGCTTCGACCTTGACCTGGGGCGCGATCTCGTTGCGCAGGCGCACGATGGCGCGAACCTCTTCGATCATTTCCTCGCGCGTCTTGCGCACATTGGCGAGCGAGTGCGCGGCGCTGGCCGAGACCGGAATCGTCAGCTTGTGCACACCTGTCTTCAAGGCGCTCTCGGCGCCCCGCAGATTGGGCACCAGCGCCATCACGGTGACGCCGGGATGGGTCAGCGCATGACGCACCACCTCGGTCGCGTCGGCCATTTGCGGCAGGTGTTTGGCCGGTACAAAAGAGCAGACCTCGATCTCGCGCAGGCCGGCTGCCACCAGCGCGTCGATCCAGCGGAACTTGTCGACTGTGGGCATGGTCGCCTTGACCGACTGCAGGCCATCACGGGGTCCGACCTCGCTGATCAGAACGTCCGGGGATTTCGATGATGAAGGCATGACCTGATCCTATTTCTGTCCGGCAAGGGACTTTTGCAGTATCGCCAGCACGGTGTTCAGGTCTTCGATGGGTACTTGACCGGGCGCCGAACTGCTCGCACCCACGGCAAAGGTCAGTGCCGAGCCAAAGGTCCAGCCAAACAGGCGCGTCAACGATCCATACGGACCCATGGACATGCTGATCAAGGGGATTCTGAGCTTCTGGCCGGCGCTTAAGGTCGCGCTGAGCAGGGTCAGCACGTCTTCCAGATTGCGCGGCATGACCGCGACCTTGGCGACGTCGGCGCCGAGCTGCTCGGCCTGCAGGAAGCGTTGACCCAGCGTTTCCAGACCCGGTGTGAATGAGAAATTGTGGAAGGACAGTACCAGCTTGATGTCATTGGCTTTGGCCGCCTCGCGCACCAGAGCGATGTGGGCGGCGTCGTTGCTCATCTCGAAATCGATCAGGTCGATCTGACGGCTCTCACAAACGGCCTGGTACAGCGCGATCACTTTCTCTTCGGACAGCGAGATCTTCTCGCCGCCTTCGCGGATTGAGCGCCGTGTGAACAACACCGGAATGCCGGCTACCGCTGCCTTGATGGCAGTGGCCACGCTGATCACTTCTGCGGTATTGGCGATGCCTTCGAAAAAATCGACACGCCACTCCAGAATGTCGGGCTTTTTGGTCAGAACAACATCCACTTCAGCCAGTATCTGCTCGCGTGTGCGGCCCACCAGCGGCGTGCAGATCAAGGGAAACTTGCCGCCGGCAACGGGCTTGCCGTGCAGTTCAATGGCTTTGGCTGTTTGCATTTCGGTATGGTCCTGTGGTCAATAAATCGGCTTGTCTGCGCCAGTGTGGCGCACAAGCACTGTACGACAAAGCCAGCCGGATCAGCAGGCGCTCGCCATGTCTTCAGCCGTAAAGTTCCCGTCTTCCAGCGCCGGGTCGTAGAAGGCGCCAAACAGTTCCTGATCCGAGGGACGGTCTTCCTTGATTGGCACCGAGACCCAGGTCGTGTTGAGGTAATGCTTGAGGTTGACGTTCTCCGAGATGACGTTGCCGCCCCAGGTGCCGCAACCCAGGCTGGAGGTCATGGGCATGCCGTTGTTGAAGGCGCCAGCGTTGGCCTTGGACTGCGCCTGACGCACCATGATGCGGCTCACTGGTGCGGCCAGCGCCAGACGGTGGATGTGGTCTTGATTGAATGAATAAATGCCGCAGGAATGGCCTTTGCCGCCGACCTCGTAGATGCCGCGCATCATGGTGAGTGCCTGGTCGAAGTCGCTGAACTTGTAGACCGCCAGCAGCGTGGTCAGTTTTTCGCCGGAGTAGGCGTGCTCCTTGCCGATGCCGTCGCCGTGAACGATGATGAACTTGCGGTCCGCTGGGATCTTGAAGCCGGCCGCTTCAGCCAGTTTTTGCGGAGAAATAGCCACCGTGTCGGCCAGGCGGTGATTCTCGTCGTCCCACATGGCCTTGCGCAGTGCGGTCTTCTCCAGCGGGTTGGCCAGGTAGCCACCTTCCTTGACCAGTTGTGCCAGCATGGGCTCGAAAATCTTTTCGTGAATGATGAGGTTGCCATCGGCCGAGCAGCCCGAACCAAAGTCCGAAGTCTTGGACAGACGTGTATTCAGGGCAGCCTCTTCCACGTTGGCCGTCTCGTCGATGATCATGGTCGAGTTGCCAGCGCCGACACCGTAGGCCGGTGTGCCCGAGCTGTAGGCAGCGCGCACCATGGGTTGGCCGCCAGTGGCAATGATCAGGTCGGCGCGTGCCATCAGCGCTTGCGACATCGGAATGTTCACCTTGGTCAGGCATTGCAGCAGGTCGGCTGGCGCGCCTTCACGCTCCAGCGCTTCGCGCATCAGGCGAACCGTCTCGAAGGATGTTTTCTTGGCGCGCGGGTGCGGCGAGAAGATGACGGCGTCGCGTGCCTTGATGGCATAGATGGCATTGCCAGCCGGGGTCAGGTCCGGATTCGTTGTCGGCACGATGCAGGCGATGATGCCGGCCGGTTTGCCGTACTTGACAATGCCTTTCTCGGGAATTTCCTCGATGATGCCCACGCTCTTCTGGCGCAGTGCATCGCGCAAAATACCGCGGATCTTCATGCGCTTGCCCATGCGGCTGTCGGAGTCGCCCAGACGGCTCTCGGCAATACCCATGGCGACCAGATTGGTGAAGGTTTTTTTGTTCGAGACGGCCCACGCAATGGCCTGGCACAGACGGTCGACACGCGCCTGGTCGTAGGTCTCGATGATGGCCAGCGCTTTTTTTGCACGCTCAAAAGCCTGGTCGAGCTCTTGTTGCTGCTCTTCGTTGATGGGTGTCTTGATCAGTTCGGGGGCGCTCATGGTGTGTCTCCTCATTCGTTCAACAGATAAATGGGTTCTTGAAAAGTGGGGTTCAGGCGGCCTGCAGATAAGGCGTGTTGTCAAGGTGTTTGCGAGCGGTCTGCAGGGCGCGCCGGGCATATTCCTCAAAGCCAATCTCGATGGCCAACTCGTCTCCAGGAATTTCCAGCGAGTACGGAATGTCTTGCGGCAGGCAAGCCAGAATGTCTTTGACGCCAAAGGCGCCGTCGCCCGGGAAAAGCCGATGGCTGCGTGCCTCGTGCAGGATCTCCTCCATGGATGCTGGCTGCGCCGCAACGCCGTCACACACGTGGGCAAACGCAAACCACTCGCGCGGCAGCTGGCGTAGCTCGGACATGCTGGAGCGCGAACGGTAGAAGTGCAGCATGTCGATCAGGATGCCGGCGTTCGAGCGCTTCGCTGCCGTGAGCACGGCAGCCGCTGCTTCCAGATTGCCGGTTTCGGTCCACCACGGAAACTCCAGACTGACGGTGATGCCCAGCGGTTTGGCGTAGTCGCACAGCGTGGCAAA
>CAZZLB010000393.1:0-3459 GCA_964654655.1 uncultured Rhodoferax sp.
TTCATAAAGGCATGAATCTTGCAAGAAGACCTTGCCTTCGGATTGTAGCGAGCGAACTTTGCGCTTATTTGCCGTTGCGTATCCCTGCAAGCAAATGGTCCACCACCTGCAAGGCGCGCTCCATGCCCTTGCCCATCACGCCGTCGGTCCAGTAGCGTCCAGCTACGCCCAGGGCTGGCACGCCATCGATCTTGTAGGCGTTTTGCAACTGTGTCGCGCGGCTGGCTTTGGTGGCGACAGAAAAAGAGTTGTACTGCTCCAGGAACTTGGCCTTGTCGACACCCTGCCTGGCAACCCAGTCGGCTATCGCGTCACCTTTGGTCAGATCCTTCTTTTCCACGTGAACTGCGGCGAACACCTTGGCATGCAGTTTGTCAACGAGTCCCATGGCTTCGAGCGCATAGAACAGGCGTTGCTGCGGTGCAAAATCGTCTCGGAAAGCAACCGGTACGCGCCGCACTGCCACGTCTTTCCCCACCTTCTTGCTCCAGGCGTCAAAAGCCGGCTCAAAGGCGTGGCAATGCGGGCAGTTGTACCAGAAGAACTCGACCACTTCGATCTTGCCGGCGGGCGCTTCCACCATGACCCGCTTGTCCAGTACCAGGTAATCAACGCCAGCTTCGGGCGCTTTGCCTTGCGCCAGCGCAGTAGTCTGAACCAGGCCTGCACCGGCAACAAGGGCCAGGGAAAAATCACGACGCTTCATCTTCGATCACTCCGGTTAAACAAATTGCACACAGTCGTCATTGCGGACGCAGTGACGATCAAGCTCTTAGCGCTGCACACGCACCAATGCGCTCTCCATGCCGCTTGCATCGAGCTTTTCCTTGATCCTGTCAGCGTCTTCACGCTTGTCAAACGGTCCTGCCCTGACGCGGAACACGGTCCGCCCGGATTGGTCGCGTTCCGAGACTTTTGTTTCAACGCCGCTGAGCAGGAGTTTGGCGCGCTGGCCCTCTGCATCCTCTGGCGTGCGATACGCCCCGACCTGGACAAAATAGATGAATGGGTCGGTGCTGGCACTTCGGGCATTGGCCAGATCGCCCAGCGGATCGGCCGTGACTGCCGGCTTCAACTCTTTCTTGGCCACCGGTGCCGACTCGGCGCCAGCGCTCGGTGCCGCTGCCTTGCCGGCAGCAGCAGCAGCCGAAGCCGCTAGTTCGGCTGGCACGGCCGGTTTGGCCGGATTCTTGCCGTACAGAGGCGCGTTCGGATCCCAGTCCTTGTTCTTCCTGATCTCGGCCGCTTCCTGTTCCGGCGTGCGGGTCTGGCCTTTGGTCATGAACTGGACAGGTACTTTCATGATGTAGATAGCCACTGCGAGCGCCACCGCCAAGCCAACCACGACTCCCAGGATAAAGCCCAGAATGGTTCCACCGTTTTGCTGTTTCATGTCCATCCCGCCCTCTAATCAGTTGGGGACAGAGCTAAAGATCTGTCCCGCAAAGTCATTACATTTTTTCCGGCGCGCTGACACCGAGCACGGCCAATCCATTGTGCAGCACCTGCGCTGTGGCCGCGACCAGGGCAAGACGGGCATGTTTGACGACCGGGTCATCGACCAGGATCCGTTCTGCATCGTAATAGCTGTGGTAACTGGCAGCGAGCTCGCGCAAATAGAAAGTGACATCGTGCGGTGCAAAATCCTGCGCCGCCGCGGTCAGCATCTCTGGATACTTGGCCAACTGCAGCATCAACGCCTGTGCCTGCGGACTGTGCAGCGGTGATAGGTCGGCCTGCAGCAGGCTTGCCACATCGCCACCGTCCTTCTCGCGCCAGGCTGCCAGCACCGAGCAGATGCGCGCATGCGCGTACTGCACGTAATAAACCGGGTTGTCGTTGTTTTTCGCTACTGCCAGATCGACGTCAAAGGTGTATTCGGTGTCGGGTTTACGACTGAGCAGGAAGAAGCGCACCGCATCTTTCGAGGTCCATTCAATAAGGTCGCGCAAGGTCACGTAACTGCCGGCACGTTTGGAAATCTTGACCTCTTCGCCACCCCGCACGACGCGCACCATGGTGTGCAGCACATAGTCAGGATAGCCCGCAGGAATACCTGCATTGGCCGCCTGCAGACCGGCCCGCACGCGCGCAATCGTTCCATGGTGATCGGTGCCCTGGATGTTGACCACCTTCTCAAAGCCCCGCTCCCACTTGCTGATGTGATAGGCCACATCGGGCACAAAGTAGGTGTAGCTGCCATCGCCCTTGCGCATGACGCGGTCCTTGTCGTCACCGTAATCGGTTGACTTGAGCCACAGGGCGCCATCCTTCTCGTAGGTCTTGCCGGCAGCTTGCAGGCGCCGGACCGTGTCATCAACACGGCCACTGGTGTACAGGCTGCTCTCCAGATAGTAGTTGTCAAACCTGACGGCAAAGGCGGTCAGGTCCAGATCCTGCTCGTGGCGCAGGTAGGCCACAGCAAACTCACCCATGCCGTCGAGGTCCTTGACATCGCCGCCTGCCGTGAACTCCCGGTCATCGGACTTGACGGTCTTGCGCGCCAGAAAGTCGGCGGCAATGTCGGCGATGTAGTCACCGTTGTAGGCGGCGGCATTCTCGCCGCTGGGCCACTGCGGGTCACCCGGCTTGAAGCCCTGGGCGCGCAGCTGTGTACTGTTGGCCAGGGTTCTGATCTGCACACCAGCGTCGTTGTAATAGAACTCGCGGTACACCTGCCAGCCCTGGGTCTGGTACAGATTGCAGATGGCATCGCCCAGCGCTGCTTGCCGGCCATGGCCCACATGCAGCGGCCCGGTCGGGTTGGCCGAAACAAATTCCACCATCAGGCGCTTCTCGGTCGCGGCCTGGCTGCCAAACTGCTGCTTGCTGGACAACACTTCCTGGACGACTTGCTGCTTGGCCGCCGGTTTGAGCCGGATATTGATAAAGCCCGGACCCGCAATGTCAATCGCATCAACCCAGCGCGCAAAAGCCGGCATCAACAGCAATTCGGAACGCAGGTTCTCTGCCAACTGGCGCGGGTTCTGTTTCAGGGGCTTGGCCAACTGCATGGCGGCCGTGCTGGCCAGGTCGCCCAGTGCTGCCTGCTTGGGCGACTCAAACGCGGCTTTGCCGGCAGCGCCGGGCAACATTTTTTCCAGCACCTGAGCCAAGGCTTCGAGCAATTCATTTTTTACGGAGAGCATCGCTTGATTTTACGGGTGTGGCCGGAGAAGCGCTTTGTCATCGCCTTTGCCGCGAGTGGCGTTATGGTCGGGAGTCCATTGCAGGATTCCCTCCCAAACCCTTTTCTTGAAAGACGCACGATGAAAAAGCTACTCACCCTCCTGACAGTCGGCCTGTCCCTTTCACTGGGCAGCGCTTTTGCTGCTGACGCACCGGCAAAGTCATCGCAACAAAACAAGATGGCATCCTGCAACAAGGACGCCGGCGAGAAGAAGCTCAAGGGTGACGAGCGCAAGGCCTTCATGAAAGAATGCCTGAGCGCCAAACCAG
>CAZZLB010000394.1:0-3458 GCA_964654655.1 uncultured Rhodoferax sp.
CCTGGATTCCGGTCGGTAATTCTGTGTTTTTTCAAGAAAGATTGCAATGAAAAGATGGATGATGGTAACCCTGCTGGTGCTAGCAAGCGGTGTGCAGGCGCAGTCAACTGCCAAGAAGGATCTGGTCGCCAAAGTTCTGCTGTTGCAGCAGCCCGCCATTGAACAGGCAGCGCAGGCGCTGGCCGAGCGGCCCGCCTTGCAGATGATGCAGCAGGCCGGCATCGCCTTGCAGCAACAGGTACCGGCCGACAAGCGCGAGGCCGTCGCCAAGGACATTCAGGCGGAAGCGAAAAAGTATGCGGACGAGACCGTGCCGCTGGTGCGCGAGCGCGCCGTCAAGCTCGCGCCGTCCACGGTGGGAGCACTGCTGGAAGAAAAATTCAGCGAGGACGAGCTCAAACAGTTGATAGCGATCATTGAGTCGCCGGTGAACCGCAAATTCCTGCAACTCGGCGGCGAGATGCAGAATGCGCTGATCGACAAGCTGGTCGCTGAAACACAGGCTTCAGTCGAGCCCAAAGTCAAGGCGCTCGAGCTGGCCATTGGCAAGCGCCTGACACAGGCGATACCCGCAGCAGCCTCACCCGCAGCAGCGGCTACGCCGGCCAAAGCCGCCAAGTCACCTGCCAAGGCTGCCAGCAAGTAAGGCGGCGCTTCAGGACAACAAGGCCTGCGCGAACTCACGGGCGTTGAAGGTTTCCAGATCTTCGAGCTTTTCACCGACGCCGATGAAATAAACAGGCAGCGGGCGCTCGCGGGCAATGGCTGCCAGCACGCCTCCCTTGGCGGTCCCGTCGAGCTTGGTGATGATCAGGCCCGTGAGTTGCAAGGCGTCATCGAAAGCCTTGACCTGACTCAGCCCATTTTGCCCCGTGTTGCCGTCGATCACCAAGAGGATTTCGTGCGGTGCCGTGCCGTCCGCCTTTTGTATCACCCGCTTGATCTTGCGCAGTTCTTCCATCAGATGCAGTTGCGTTGGCAAGCGCCCGGCCGTATCGACCAGCACGACGTCCTTGCCCCTGGCCTTGCCGGCGCTGACGGCATCAAAACTGACGGCCGCCGGGTCGCCACCCTGCTGACTGATGATTTCGACCGTGCTGCGCTCGGCCCATACGCCGAGCTGCTCGCGCGCTGCCGCGCGAAAGGTGTCGGCTGCAGCCAGCAACACACTGCTGCCCTGGTCTGCCAGATGACGCGTGAGTTTGCCAATCGAGGTCGTCTTGCCGGCACCGTTGACACCGGTCACCATGATCACGGTCGGCTTGTGCTGCCCGATCACCAGCGGCTTCTCGAGGACCTGCAGCAGGCTTGAAATCGAATCCACCAGCAGTTCCTTGACTGCCGCTGGCTCGACGGTCTTGCCCTCCTTGACGCGCTTTTTCAGATCATCAAGCAGGTACTGCGTGGCCTGGACGCCGCTGTCGGCCATCAGCAGTGCGGCCTCCAGGTCTTCGTAAAGGGCCTCGTCGATGCGCGTGCCGGTAAAGACCGTGGCAATGCTGGAGCCGGTCTTGCGCAGCCCCGCCTTGAGCTTGATCAGCCAGGTCTTGCGTGCCGGTGTGTCCTGTCGGGCTATCGGGCTTGCCTCGTTGGCGCCAGAGACGGGATCGGTGGAATGCTTCTTTTTGAAAAAACTGAACATGGTTTGGGTTCTGGGAATCGCCACATTCTATGAAACGACTCGGCAAACCGCGGTACGTCAGCGTGTGATGGCCACCAGCACGCTGCAAGGAGCGTGTTCAATCAGCGCCTTGGAAATCGAGCCCCGCCACCAGCGTGCGGCCCAGCTGTCCAGGTGGCGGTGACCGACCACAATCAGGTCGGCACAAATCTTGCGCGCGTACTTGGTGATCTCGTCGACTGTTTCGCCGGCCAGCACTTCGCCACTGGCGGTGTGGCCGGCTGCGCGCAGCCGGCGCATGCCTTCGTCCAGCACAGCCTGCAGCGCGAGTTTTTCGCGCTCCATCAACTGCGGGTCGTAAACACCCACACCCATGCCCATGACGTCCATGTTCAGCGGCATCACCGCGACCAGTGTCAGTTCCGAATGCGCCCACTGTGCCAGGTCCTGGCAGTCCAGCAGGGCCTTTTGGCCACTTTCAGAGCCGTCGTAAGCGAGCAGGATCTTCTTGTACATGATGCCCTCCAGAAGGTGCAAGGTTTCGGTGAGATACGGCGCGAGCATAGACCTTGCGCAGCTTCGATGCAACTGTGGGTTAAGCTGTGGGCATGAAGCAAAAACTGGTGGCACCGACACAGAGCCACGAGGTCCGCATCATTGGCGGGCAGTGGAAACGCAGCAAGCTCGCTGTGGCTGACAAGGCCGGTTTGCGCCCGACGCCGGACCGCGTGCGCGAGACGCTATTCAACTGGCTGGGCCAGGACCTGACGGGCTGGCGTTGCGTGGACGCCTTTGCCGGTACGGGCGCGCTGGGCTTTGAGGCTGCTTCGCGCGGCGCCAGTCAGGTACTGCTGGTAGAGCAGGACGCGGCACTGGTGGCGCAGCTCAAGCGCGTGCAGTTGAAACTGCACGCCAGCGCCACACAAGTCGTGCGAGGCGACGGTGTGGCCGCGCTGCGCCAGCTCGCTGCTGCCAGCATGGATGCCGTGTTCCTGGACCCGCCCTTTGACTCCTCGCTGTTTGACGCCGCCCTGCAAGCGTCTGCCTCTGCCCTGGCGCCAGACGGGTTTGTCTATCTGGAAGCACCGATTCTGTGGGGTCAGGCGCAGCTGGATCCAATGGGGCTGAAGCTGTATCGGCATCTCAAGGCAGGCGCCGTGCACGCCCATTTGCTCAGGATGTTGCCCTTGGCGCCAGCACACACTGCATAATGCAGCGCAGGAGAGCAAATTGGGAAAAGAAGAGTGTGAAGCTTCAACCCTAACCGACCCACAGGAAGACGATGGTGCAGAAAGTGATTGCAGTTTATCCCGGCACTTTTGACCCGATTACCCTTGGCCACGAAGACGTGGTGCGACGGGCGACCCAGTTGTTCGACCGCGTGATCCTGGCGGTTGCCGCCGGGCATCACAAGAAGGCCATGTTTTCACTTCAGGAGCGCATCGACATGGCGCGCGAAGTGGTCAAGGCCTACCCACAAGTAGAGGTAGAGAGTTTTTCCGGCCTGTTGCGCGACTTTGTGGTGGCGCGTGGCGCCAAGGCGATGGTGCGGGGTTTGCGCGCAGTGACCGACTTTGACTACGAGTTTCAATTGGCCGGCATGAATCGCAGCCTGATGCCGCATGTGGAAACCGTCTTCCTGACGCCCAGCGACCGTTACCAATTCATTTCGAGCACCTTTGTGCGCGAAATCGCATCGCTCGGCGGCGAGGTAAACAAATTTGTATCGGGCGTGGTCAATGAGCGCCTGATTGAAAAAGTGCGCGGTCAGGCGCCGGTCTAGCGGCCGTCACGCCAGTTCTTGGGCTGCCAGCCAGCGCAAGAGCGTTGCGTTGAC
>CAZZLB010000395.1:0-3419 GCA_964654655.1 uncultured Rhodoferax sp.
AGCGGCAAACCTCTGAGACTCAGTGATAATCCCTTCATGTTCAAAGGCGTGAAGGCGATCATCCAACAATGAGCATCTGGTTGTCTGACAAATAAATGCGCAGTCTTGGCAGACGCACGGAAAGGTGGTGGAGACCGAACAACAACAGGACGGGTTGGAGCACCCTGATCTTGCCGTCGCGGACGTGAGCAATAACTAAGGTCGGACGGGTTGAGGCGTTCGGGGCGTCCGTCTCGTTGAAACAGGTGGGATCGAGGTTTTCAGTTCTTGGCCAGAGGTCCGGCAAATGGATATACGCGCCGAGGAACGGCTCATCGACGCCCGACACAACCCCGCTCACGCTGACAACCATCAGAACAAGCCAGCCAAGACGCAGAGATTTCCATGTGGTCATGTCAATCTTCTGCCGACCTGCCTTCGCCGCAAGTCACCGTTTTGAAATAATGTCCGGGTCGTTGCTGGTGGCGTTGCTGTAGTTGACGGCTATAACACTCATGTTCGTTTCGTAGATAGGCTCCGAGGTATCCACGACGGTTCTGCGGCAAGAAGAGACAAGGCTGCTCCAAGCCAATGCGACGATCATGACCAGTGTGACGCTTACACAGCGGGGAATCAGAGAGCAGCAGAAGTTGCCAAGGAAAGAACGCATTTTATTCATGTTCCTCCGATATTTGAATCGTATTCTTACTGTCGTTTCTCCTGTTCACCAAGAGATACGCAAGAGAACCGACGATCTGCACGACCACAGGAGCCGTCTTCATCGGAACGAGCGCATATCGTCGTGCTCCATTGTTGGAGCTTGACCGCATCGGAGGGCAAGCGTAAAAGTGCTCCGCTGGTGGAGCAACATGAGTTGTGGAAGAACAGACCTGAACCACGACGATGAAAGCCGGCATAAACAAGAATCGTCTCAATGAGACTCTGGTCAATTTGTTGTGTGTTCCCTTGCGCTTTCTGAAACCATGAACACCAACCCCAATATCCCCACTGATATCACGCCCGAAGAAAAGCAGGCTGGTTTTCGTCTTGTGGAGACACGACTGCCGTTACCCGACAGCGGGCCATCCGGCGGCCACATCTTGACCACCGTCGCCATCCTGGATCTCGATCCCAGCTTCCGCCTCATCAAAATGCTCGACATTAACCTCCCTTCTCGGACCAGAGGCGTTTGCTATCAGCTTCAGTCATTTGGCGTTGACACCCATCCAATGAACAAGGGTCTGGACAAGCCCCAGTGGCGACAGCTTTGGGACGGACCTTCAAGCACGATGGACTTGGCGTTGAAACGCTATAAAACGGACAAGGGAGGCAAGTTCTGGAAGTCTGTTCTGCCGCCCGACGAACCGGCAGAGAATCCACTTACCCCTCCGCCGCCTGTTCATCCAAAACCGAAGGCACCAAGTCCTTTGGCGTTTGAACCTCCACCCGTAAACGCCGATCTTGAAACGACGGCAGAACCGAGGAACCCGAACATCTCGGAGGACGAGCGGGCCTGCAACATCACGCCAGCTTCGCCGTTACAACCTGCCGCCGAGGTTGCCACAGTGCCACCGGTTCTTGATGGGGTTAATAAGAATAACTCGGTAGAGAACGATAGAGTAGGTGAATGTCCATACGATCTCGAAAAATGCTTCCGCATCAAGATTGACGACTCCCAGATTCACTCTGAAGACACGACTTTTATGCTGGCCGACATTAAGATTGTTGAACTCGTGGATGACCACGATCCTTTTTGGTATAAATTCGCTTGTTTCGCGGCCGTCGCGGGTGTCTTTACTTGTGCTGCGGGATATATCATCCATTTGGAGAGGTTGTTCTGGATAATTGCAGCTCCCTCCTTATACCTAATTTACCACTGCTACATGGAGAGTTTCTCTGTGTTCGTTTTCACTTCGGTTGGCCGCAAACGAATCATCCGTTTTAGGTTCTTCGACATCTTTTTCAATGGTTTCGAATGTAAATCCTATGCGCGAGCGTATAAACGCGCTTCAGCAGTCAAGAACGCAATTTCCGATGCGATTGCCCGCAAGCACACTCCCAAGAATTTGGACGGCGCTCAAACGGCTCTTAACGAGTCAACGCAGCCTCTGCAGCCATGAAAACGAACCCCAAGAAGAGTAAATGGACATGTAAATACGATGCAACTATCCCGGATCTCGACAAACAGGTTCTCGAGGATAAAAAGGAGGCAATTCTCGCGGCACTGAAATACGCGCCTGTCTTCTGGCAACTGCACAAGGACTCACAGAATCGCAACCATTATCGAGCAGTTGCCTACTCAGACCGTTCTATGGTGTATTGCCAATTGGTTATTAACGACATCAAAAACCTCGACCACCAAACACTTCAAGGTCGGATTATGGCTGGTGCGTTTGCGAAACGAGATATTCCGTGACGTGACCTCTCTTTTATGTCCGTGGATGTGCCAGTCTGATCAGAATATCTGAAGAACACGCGATGAACGCTTCTAAACTTATTACTGAGTGTTTCTACCTGAACAAAATGTCATTCGCTCTTCTCTTCATCAGTTTGTTATCCGTCGGAATTATGCTATGCGGGTGCAGCCCTCCCGTAGCTGTATCTATGGCGGAAACAACCTGCGGTGTGTTCAATGAATCAAATGAAATCCTAGAGAACGTTCAAGCTACGTTTATTGAAAGTCATTTGTTTGGCGACATCAAGAAACAGTATTTTATAGGCACTCTTGGTCCAAGGCAATGTAAGACCCTGCAAGTCGACAAATGGTGCGTTGCAGAGGATAGGAAAATAGCAATTAGTTGCTCGGGGTACTTATGGGATGCCCGGTTCGCTGGTTTTGTTCGGGGCAAACTGTCTACACGCCCCCTTCCAGATGAATGGTATATCGGTTGGCTAGATGGTCAGACAATAATGGCTGAGAAGGGAATATTTTCTAACGACATGTGGACCGTTAGACAAAAAGAGGTGTCTAAGTTTACCGTGATCAACGTAACGGCAGTGCCCAATGATGCTGCTTGCACTGCTGAAATCTCCTTTACAGCTCAGAACTCTGGCAAAGGCATTCAAGTCAAAGGGAATATCAGATATAAACTAAGCTCAGATCATAATAATACGGAGTTTATTGATTTCATTGCCGAGGGAGTGAAGAAGATTGGCAACTGGTAACTGCCGGTCGGAGAGCCTGGGGTCGTCTGTGGTCATGATCCGCAACATCTTCAACTGGTGCGTTGACATCCTTAACTGGCTGGCCGCGAGGGTCGGGATGACCTACGAGGAAGTGAACGTCTGGATCTTCTGCGTGTTATGGCCGCTGATCACCGTTGGCTTGATCGTCACTGTCATCGTTCAAGGCATCCGATTGTCGAAATGTCCATAACGCGTGAAATTGTAGCGACCATCTATTTATGAGAGTTTTTTGATTGGAAACTGGGTGACACTAT
>CAZZLB010000396.1:0-3409 GCA_964654655.1 uncultured Rhodoferax sp.
GGTTCGATCGCTGCGTAGACTTCGTTCATTGAATAATTAATGGATGGAGCCGTCAGCCACTATAGCAACTTGCTCCAAGTACCGATGTTGTGAACCTTCAGATACCCCTGCCGCCTTAGCAGCAGTTTTGCCATGCCACTTCGTGTTCCGCTGGCACAGCAAAGCACAATGGGGGAAGACTTGGGAATCTCACTGAGCCTGTTTCCCAATTCGTTGAGGGGAATGTTGATGGTTCCGGGGGCGTTCCCGTTGGCAAACTCCCCGGCAGATCTCACGTCAACAAATATTGCGTCGTTCCTCTTGAGCTCTGGCAGCATCGCAATGACTCTCCTGGAATTCCACCACTTGTAGGCAAACCAAAATCCCAAGGCCATGAGTGGCCAGTATTTTTCAAGCAAATCCCGAAGATTCATGTGACGCGCTGGCTAGCTGCCAAACCCTTCAGGCATCTGCAAAGCCACTACCTCGCCGCGCGCGGTTGCCACACCCTTGGCGTAGACCGTGCTTTCAACCACTACCTTGCGACCTTTGATTTCCTTGATGCGGCCACGAATTTCCAGCACACCGTCAATGGGTGTCGGTTTCAGAAAGTCCACATGCAAGGACCCAGTGACAAAGCGAAACGCTGGCAAGGTATCCATCTCGCGACCGTTGGCGCGGTACATCGCGGCAGCAGCGGTGCCCGTCCCGTGGCAGTCAATCAGCGAGGCAATCAGGCCCCCGTAGGCGAAACCCGGAATCGCCGTATGGTAGGGCTCGGGGGTGAAGTGCGTGACCGTTTCTTCCCCGTCCCAATAGGTCTTGATACGGTGCCCATGGACGTTCTTGGAGCCGCAGCCGTAGCAGTGCGACACGTTTTCCGGATAGTAGTCTTGAAAGGCCTTCATGGTTTCTCCAGAGTTTGGTTTTGCTTGATCTGTTTTATATATCAGTATATACTAATATTTAACGACTATCGGAACTCCCCATGTTCAGACCATCCATCATTGCACTGTTGTTTCCTGTTGCAATTGCAGTCCACGCCGAAGTGATCAATATCGACAACGCAGAGCTGGCGCGACTTAGCGCAAGCGGCGCTGCGGTCATTGACATCCGGACCGCCCCTGAATGGAGGGAAACCGGTGTCATTTCCGGAAGCAAATTATTGACCTTCTTTGATGAGAAGGGCCAATCCGACCCGGCCCACTGGCTGGAGCAGTTGAAGTCGGTGACCAAGCCAGGGCAGCCTGTGATCCTGATTTGCCGTAGCGGCAATCGGTCACGAACAGTGGCACAGTTCATGTTCCAACAGGCTGGATACAAAACCGTCTACAACGTGACAGCCGGAATCAACGTGTGGTCCAGAGAGGGCAGACCCGTAGTGCCGTCGAGCTCGCCACTGGTCGTCTGTGCTGCAGGCAAGGGTTGCTGAGCCAATCGGTTCGGCACAGGGTTCAAGGGAGTCCACATCATGCATCCTCAATCATTCTGTCGCCTGTTCGTCGCGCTTGTCTTGTCCTTCATGGCGCTGCTGGCGATTCCTGCGCGAGCCCAGGACGCGGGGCCAGATACTTTGATCAAACATCTCTCAACCGAGGTACTCGACAGCATCAAGGCCGATCCAGCGTTGCGAGCGGGTGACCTGACACGAATCATCGCACTGGTAGACGCCAAGCTGATGCCGAACATGAACTTCAAACGCATGACAGCCTCTGCCGTCGGACCGAGCTGGCGGCAATTCAGCCAGGAACAACAAAGGCGCGTGCAGGAAGAGTTCAAGATCTTGCTGGTTCGTACTTATGCCGGCGCCCTGACCCAGGTCAGCGAACTGACTCTGACGGTGAAGCCCCTGAGAGCTTCCGCGGACGAAAAAGAGGTCATCGTGCGGACCGAAATCAAAGGCCGCGGTGATCCGATACAACTTGATTACAGACTCGAAAAAACACCGGGTGAAGGCGCTGGCTGGAAGATTTACAACCTCAATGTCATGGGCGTCTGGCTGGTGGAAACCTACCGCAGCCAGTTTGCCCAGGAAATCAATGCCAAGGGCGTTGACGGCTTGATCGCCACCCTGGCAGAGCGCAACAAGAACAACTCAAGAAAGGGTTGAAAGCGCCAGACACCAGTCAGCCCAGGCACGCGCCTTGTCCTGCGGTGTACGCAGCAGATAGGCCGGCGGATAGCTGACGATGACCGCGATGCCCTGGTAGCGGTAGACTTTGCCGCGCAGTTTGCCCAGCGGGATCGTGGCTACATCCGGCACACTGCCCTGCAGCAGGGCCTGCGCTGCGAAGCGGCCGAGCGCCAGAATAACTTTGGGCTGCACCAGTGCCACTTCACGACGCAAGTAGTTCTCACAGGTGGCAAGGTCTTGCGGCTGCGGATTGCGCGCGACTGCCGGTCGGCACTTGACCACATTGCTCAGGTAAACGCCACGCGCATCAACACCACTGCGCTGCACGCCAACGGCCTTGAGCATGTTGTCGAGCAATTGTCCGGCCTGCCCGACGAAAGGCGCACCCAGCCGCTCTTCGTTGTCGTCCGGCGGTTCACCCAGCACCAGCCAGTGTGCCTGGCGCGGCGCAACAGCGCCGGCAAACACGGTGGCGCGACGACCTTGGCACTGACTACAAGCCTGACACTGGGCGATAACCTGACTCAAGGCATCCCATTGCATGGTGGCGATGCCGTCTGCCAGCGCGTTCGATGCACCTGGCTTGACCTCCAGGGACGCGGGCGGCGGTGTCGGTGCGATCCTTGCCATCGGCGCAGGTCGGGCGGAGACGAGCTCAGTCTGTACCTCAGGCCACCAGACGCGCACGCCCATCTCCTGCAACATGGCACGCTGGCGACTGTCAAGATCGAGGCTCATGGCTGCATTCTCACCGAATCACAGGCGCAGGTTCATCACCACCGCGTCTTCACGCCGGCCCTGCGCCGCCGGGTAATACGCCTTGCGCTCGCCGACTCTTGCGTAGCCATTCGCTTCGTACACTTCCATGGCACGCCGGTTACCGGCACGCACTTCCAGCCAGAGCCAGTGTGCGCCCTGCCCTTTGGCCCAGATTGCCAGCGCATCCAGCATGACGCGGGCCCAGCCTTGACGCTGGTAGGGCGGCGCCACGGTAATGTTGAGCAGATGCACTTCATCGACCCCCTTCATGGCCACAAAATAACCGAGCAGTGTTTCATCGGCAAGCAGCAGCTGGGCCTGGTAGCCCGACTGCAGCGAATCCGAAAAGTTGGCACGCATCCAGGGGTGTACGTAGGCCTGTTGCTCGACCCGCAAGACGGCATCCAGATGCTGCTCGGCCATCGGCTCAAAGCGCGCTTCAACCGCCTTGAAGCCATCATTCACAAAGCGCCTTTCTGCGCTGCACGCTCCAGCGTGGTTTGCGCCTCCTTGTCGCGCAGATAGAGCGGTAGTGCC
>CAZZLB010000397.1:0-3405 GCA_964654655.1 uncultured Rhodoferax sp.
TGCTGGCAGAAGTACCTGAAATTGCCGCGCTTGAGATCAACCCCCTGATTGCCTGGGCCGACGGTGTCTCGGCGCACGCGGCGCGCATTCGTCTGAGCGCCAACAAGCCCGCTGGCGCTGACAATTTCGCCATCCGACCCTATCCTGCGCAGCTGGAAGAAACGCTTCTGTGGCAGGGACAGCGTCTGCGCCTGCGACCGATTCGCCCGGAAGATGAAGCTCTGCACATGGCGTTCTTGCAGCAGCTCGACCCGGAAGACGTTCGCTTGCGTGTGTTTTACAGCAAACGAACCATGGCGCGCAGTGAATTGGCACGCATGGTACAAATTGACTACGCGCGCGAGATGGCCTTTGTTGCGCTTGCTCCGGATGCCAACGGTCAGGACCAGACGCTTGGTGTGGTGCGTGCCATCACGGATCCCGACAATCAGGACGCCGAGTTTGGTGTGATCGTCGGTTCGGCGTTGAAAGGCAGGGGATTGGGCTTGGTGTTGATGCAAAAAATGATTGCTTACTTGCGCACCAGGGGAACACATCGCCTGGTGGCAACTGTTCTGGACCACAACACGCGCATGCTCAAGTTGGCTGAAGAGCTTGGCTTTGAAGTCGACATTCCTGGAACGGCCGAAGGCGGCACGAGAAGAATCGTTCTGTCGCTCACTTGATGCCGACAGCCCACTGGATCAAGTACTTCACCGCAAAACCGGTCATGCCAAAAGCCAGCCCCAGAAACAGCACAAAAGTACCAAACTTTCCGGCCCTGGACTCCCACGCCAGATGACCGATGATGAACAACATGTAAAGCATGAATCCGGCAACGCCGAAGGTCAACCCGAAGGTGGCAATCTGCTCTTCTGAATAACCAAACATCAGCAACGCCTTTGCCTAAACCGTTGGCACCGTGGGTGCTTCAACCAAGAAAACCGATGACACGCATAATGGCTGCTTTCCAGCCGCAAGGACATCGACATGCCACGCCCGATATTAGACGAAGCCAGTATTCACCCCGCCATCCGCGAGAAAATCGCTACTCACGAGCAGACCATCGTGCGCGAAGTGCAGACTGCGGTGGCGCAGCACCCCGTGGTGGTGGTTGGAATGGGCATGAACCCCTTTCCGAAGAAGGCTCGCAAAGCGCTTGACGCCGCCGGTGTGGCGCACCATTACTTGGAATACGGCAATTACCTCAACACCTGGCGCCAGCGCAATGCGCTCAAGCTGTGGACCGGATGGCCCACCCTGCCAATGGTATTTGTCAAGGGAACCTTGGTGGGGGGTGCCAACGATCTGATCAGCCTCATCGAAAGCGGAGAACTGAAAGAAATGCTGGCCTGATCGCGAACCGCTCGACCCACGCAAACAGACCGAGTCAGTTAGGGTTTCGCTTGCATCGGGCCTTTGCCATCGCGCGGACCACCCATACGACCAGCGGGGCCGTAATGACGCGCAGTGGCCGAATCAAACACCTTTTGCTGCTCCGGCGTCAACACCGCATAAAACACCTTGGCCGCTTCGCCTCGTTTGTCCATGGCAGCCGTCATCTCGGCTGCATGCTGGGTATGCAGCGCCTTCATCTTGTCAATGCGCTCGGGCGTTGGCAGTTTGGCGATTTCGGCGAAATCCGGACGCGCGGCCTTCAACCCGGCCGGGGGCTTCATCGCGGCAGCAAAAGTTGCCCAAGCAGCTTCCTGAGCCGGTGCCAGTTTGAGGGCCGCCTTCAGCGCCGCATGGCGTCGCTCCATCCGGGCCTGCATTCGTGCCGGATTCATCGGGCCCATGCCCTCATGCATTGGGCCACCATGTCCCATCATTCCAGCAGGCCCCGCGCCGGGTGTTTGGGAAAAGGCAGCAAAGCCGGCAGTAGTCAGAGCAGCGGCAAGCAACAAGGGTTTGAAAACTGATTTCATTTGAACTTCCTCATGTTTAAGTAAGTCTGACGCTCCAAACATGGCATCAGCCTGATTGCAGTTTGCTCCAACCCTGTATCTGCTGCGTGATGCTTGATACAAACTTTGTAAAGTTCGGCACATCGTAATGACGCGTGTCATTGAGGGATCTGCGCCTCTCTAGCTCTTGGTCTTTGTCGAGCAGGTATTCCAGCCAAAGATGGCATAGGGCGGGCACCACCCGATGGCTCCCGTGGCAAGCGGCACAAGGCCCAACCAGCCCCAGGCGCCGACGCCGCCTGTTAGCGTCAGACCAATCAGCACCAAGCCCAGGACGATGCGCAAAATGCGGTCCATGCCACCAACGTTCGATTTCATGCCAGAACTCCTGAAAATTGTTGAAGGACGCATTGGATGCGCTATCCGGCGCGCAGTCTGTGACAAAAGTCACTTAATGCCGACTCATCGGTGATCTCAATTTGTTCTCGCCCCAAACTCACCCACCCTTCGCGCTCAAAGCGGCGCAACAAGCGCGTAATGATTTCCCGCACTGTGCCGAGTTCATCGGCCAGCGCCTGGTGGGTAACGGCGATCTTTTGCCCACGCCCCAGGAGTGCAGCCGCCAAGCGCCGGTCAAGGCGTTGAAATGCCACGGCATCGATCAGACTGGTGAGGTCCGCCATCCGAGCGGCAAACAGGCCCAGCACATCGCTGCGAAAGCCCGGTGCCTCCAACCAGCGCAGGAAAATATCAGGTGGAATAAGTATCAGCGAGCTGGCTTTGGTGGCCACGCCGCGGGCGGACAAAGGTTGATTTCGGAACAGACAAGCCGACGAAACCAGGCACAACTCACCGGGCACGACACGGTACAACTCCAACACGCGTCCGTCAACGGAACTGCGAGAGACTTTGATCTCGCCTTGCAACACCAGTGGAAAGCCCTGGCACAAAGCATTTTCGCTAAACAACACGGTACCTGCAGACGCTTGTATGGGCACCAGCGCCGGGCTTAACTCGGCCAGCGAGGGTTGCACCGCCCTCAACGCCGGGTAAAGCGCGAGGGGTGTTTGCGTGAGGTCCATCATGCAATGTGGCAGCAAGTGCCGGCCAGATCTTCAAGTATCGGGCAATCGGGTCGCTCGTCGCCAGAGCAGTGATCCAGCAGGACAAGCAGCGTGCGTTGCATGGCCTGCATGGCTTCGATGCGCTGCGTCAAATCGTTGACATGACTTTGGGCGATGCGTTTGACGCTGGCGCTGGCGCGCTTGCGATCGTTCCAAAGGCCAACAAGTTCCGCAATTTCGGCTATGGAAAAACCCAGTTCCCGAGATCGCTTGATGAACTGCAGCGTGCGCACATCGGTCTGCGCGTACTGGCGATAGCCGCTATCGGTGCGAGCCACGGGTGTCAGCAGTCCAAGCGATTCATAGTGGCGAACCATCTTGGCGGACACGCCGGACATGCGTGCAGCAGCACCAATAGCGACCGGCCAAGGCCCGCCGACCGGCGCCCTGAGTTG
>CAZZLB010000398.1:0-3385 GCA_964654655.1 uncultured Rhodoferax sp.
AAACGCGGCCAGTAGCTCGGTCGTGAAGTAGTTGAATGGCAATCAGCCGGCTGACACACTGTTCACCAACGCTAGACGTGACGTAAGCCATTAGCCGTGATGGCTTCAAAACGCTGTAAGCCATTGTCCGTGATGGTTACGAAACGATGTAAGCCATTAGCTGTGATGAGGCTGAAATAGTCGCAAGCTATTAGCCGTGATGGGGTTATGAAAAAATGGGAGAGGGGAATATACAGAGACCACGGCAGCAGTTGGGGTGCCAGCCGGGGGTCGGTTTTGCCTGGCCGCAGTGATGCGTGTCCGGCATGGATGCCCATCCGGGCGCTCGCGGATGATACAAAGCGCTCGATTCCGGGCGCTTTTGGGGGTTGAAAACATCGGAAATGGTGCATCTGCGGTTGTTGTGGGTGTGGTTTCTGTGTTGGCTCCTTCTGTTGCGGCTGTGGCGTGTTCTGCGCTTGCTGCAACAGACCCCTTGAACCGTTCGGGCAAGCCGGGCTTCGGTTCTGTGGGGCGTTGTGTCTTCTGTGGTCGTCTGCTCTTGGCGTGCTCTCCCTTTCCTTATGAGGGGCGGCCAACGGCGATTTCCATAATCAACCGTGTGTTACCGATCAGTCAGCTAGTGTGCGCAGTGCAACAGTTTGGCGGCCAGCCCGGCTAACGTCTGCTCACGGCGATGGGCGGCAATCAGCATGTTTCGAAATGCCATTGCCACCTGTTCTACTGATTCCTCCACGTCGTCGGCAGTACCGCGACTCAAATCCATGTGGTCGCGGAATTCTCTCCGTGCGAAGAGTGTGAACTCTTCAATCATTTCAAGCTGAGTCATACCTTCCCTCTCAGGCAAGGACCGATCAATCGGCCTAGACCGTCTAGGCTCTACCAAGAAACGACAAGAGCCCCTCCTGGGCTGTTAGGCTCAAGGAGGGGCTCTTCGTGCTTCCTGCGCTGTCCTAGCGGGCTACTTTGGGCAACCCGTCACTAGACCGGCCACCAAGCTGGGGTCCAGTTCCACGGCGGGTTCCACCTCTTCGGTCTCGGTCTCTTCGGGCGTCTCTTCCACCGCATCGGGGCCATTCACGGCGAGATAGGCGGCTAGCCGTTGCTCCGCCTCGGTGCGCCGCTCGTCGTCGTCAACCGCGTCGATGGCCAGTGCCACCGCCTCGGCGAATTCGTCCCAATGGTTCGCCATGACGGTCAGCGCGCCGCGAGTGGCGTTAACGGATTGCAGGAGCACGCTAAACCGCTGCGATCCTTCTTCGGACGGCACGAGGACAGACACGTTGACACGTCCAGTGGGAACGCTCTTGGCATCGCGCTGCGCTTTCCCGTCTTCGCCTCGCGGTTTCACCATCTCGGCGCGGAAGCTCGCCACAAACGGTCCGACGGTGGCAATCTCCGCTTGCCACGTGCGGTTAGCAGTCGCTGTCTTTTCATCTCCGCGGGACTTTCGGGGTTTTACAACAAGTGCCATGTCCATTCTCCTTAGTGAAAGTGAAAACCAGAACAATCGAATCTTCTGCATACTAGTCGAAACGTGGGGCCAAAAGATCAGCAAACGCCGTCTAAAGCGTTTGTCTCTAACCAGTTGCGAACCGCGCGGGTGTACCTATCTCGCAGCCGTTGAGCAGTTTCCGCGGTCAGACCACTCTGCAACTGCTCGCGGTACGCGTTCCACCGTTGAGTGCGATCGTTAACCTCGACTACGGGGATATTCTCCCGCGGGTCGTCAATGTATCGGTTCCATGCCACCCACCATGTTGCACCGGTGGGTGCAGGTTGTACTGGTTGCTGAGGCGGACGGGAAACCATCGCAAGCTGTTCGTTCGTCTGCCAGATGTCCCCGATTTGATCATCGGGGACAATCGGCACCGGGCGGCGGTAGAGCTCGCGCGACCAAACAATAGCGGGAGTACGTTGCGCAGGTCGAATTGTCCGAAGCCCGTCAACCCGGTGTCCACTGGCGATATGCGGCACAGCCGATTGCCGGGCGTCCAGCTGGCGCCGAGTCATCGCCGATACACTACGCTCTGCCATTGGGCGCAGCGGTCGTGGACGGCGTTTCGCGTATCGGGCAGCCCCGATTGCCGGCATTGTTCGCTGACGTGCGTATCGCCGGGTGCTTGTGTACTCTGTCAGCGTGGCGGAATCGGGACGAATCGTCGCAACCCGCGGGACGCTCGTTAGCCGTCGGCTATTTCCCGCGGTGGCAACCCGCGAGAAATCTGCTGCAACCCGCAGCCACTCCTGATTTGATAGGCTGCGGCAATGCCGATCCGGTTCAACGGTCGGATTGTCGTCTGTGAAGAGCGGCATTAGCCGATCCTGGATTTCCGCGACACGGTGCGCTTCCTGCCGGATTTCCCGCCGCCGATTCTTGATTGTTCGCGCACAAACACCGGTCGTCTTTGCTGATTGTGGAACGGTCAAGCCAGCAAGTAGGCAGGGGACAAGCGACCGGCATTTTTCGGGCAGAGCAGCAGCAAGTAGACTGACAGCGTTTTTCCCGCTGTCGGTCTCTAGCCACCCTGAGTAGCTTTTGGGGTCGAGTTCCGGGGTCAGCTGCCAGAGCGCTCGCAATTGGCGAGAGCGATCGATTCCCTCTCGCCAGATGGCGACGCCGATAGGCTGCCGGGCGGAAAGTGCCGCATGACCGGCTGCCACTAGTTCCGCGACACTCCCGACAATACTCCTCTTGTTTGTCGAGAGTCGTCTTACTGCCTTCTCAGCGATTGTCTCAATCCTCTGCAGTTCAGTCTGCAGAAGCTCTCTCCCGGTGCTTGCGGGCAGGATCGCCGATTCGATTTGTTGCATTGTCTTGACCACGTTCTTCTCCTTGCGTTGGGGGTGAACATTCGAAACTAGCGGAACGCTAGTTTTAATCGACACTCTATCATCTGTCTAGTACTAAACTGGTCGGAAAGTGTCGGATTGTCGAAAACTCCCCCGCTCTAGTCGGGCGACGGGGCAAAACGCCCGCCCCGCCCCGCCTGCCCCGGTGGCCGACTAGGCCGCGGCGGGGCAGGCGGCGGCCGATCGGCCGATTGCACCCTGCAACCACTAGTCGCAACATGGGGCAAAATCGGCCACCCTGCAGGTGGCGTTTCGGCTTGCCCCGGTGGCCGACTAGTTGGCAGACCGGCTTTCGGCCGGCAGGTTGCGGACCTTCTTATCTTAAATAGATAGGATTCGCTATCTCTATGCCGCCAGAGGAGTACCACCCACCTTACACCGCTGAGTACAGCTGGTGCTCGGTGTTGTGTATCTCTTGTCTATTGGCTTCTAATCGGTGGCTCTATGCCGCCAGATCAGTGAGAGTGTGGTGATGTTAGAGCACCAAGCCCGCAGCTGTATAAGTGCGGGAAGAAACAAGACAGTCTCTGAC
>CAZZLB010000399.1:0-3365 GCA_964654655.1 uncultured Rhodoferax sp.
GCCTTGACCGACGGATGGACCACCAGCACATTGGGCACCCGTGCCACCCAGGCGACCGGTGCAAAGTTCTTCACGGGGTCATAAGTCAGATTGGGGTAGAGCGATGGGTTGACCGCCAGCGTGCCGATGTGGCCCATCAGCAGGGTATAGCCGTCGGCGCTCGCCTTGGCAACCTTGTCGGCACCAATCGAGCCACCGGCGCCCGGCACGTTGTCGATGACGACCGCTTGCCCCCAGGCCTTGTTTAGTTCGATACCGATGGCACGCGCCAGGATATCGGTGGAGCCGCCGGGGGTGAAGGGAACCACCATCCGGATCGGCTTGGAGGGATAGCTGGGCTGCGCTGTGGCAACGCTGATGCAGCACAGGCTGATCGAGAGCAACAGCAAGGCATGCACAACGGTCCTTCTTTGGGTTGATATTCCCATGTGTTCTTGGCAGGGTTTCAAAACTCGGCCTTTTCGCCAGGCTTCAAGACCAGTACCTGAGTCGCGCTGGTGCCCAGCGCTTGTAGCAACTCGGCCGGTGTGCCTTTGCCGAGCGGGTTGGCGCCGTAGTGAATCGGTATGGCAAACCTGGGCTTGATCCATTCCCGCAGGGCGTAGGCCGCGTCAGCCGGACCCATGGTGAAGTTGCCGCCAATCGGTATCAGCACGAGGTCCGGCTTGTAGTACTCGGCAATGAACTTCATGTCACCAAACAGACCGGTATCGCCCATGTGGTAAATCCGGAATCCGTTTTCCAGTTCGATGATGAAGCCCAGCGGTTCGCCGCCGACATGGGTCTCATCCTTGCCAGTGGCAGCGTTCTTCCAGAGCAGAACAGAGGAATGCTCCGCACGCACCGCGGTGACCTTGATCCCGGGCAAGGGGTTGATGGTGCCGCCTTTGTTGAAGCGCGGCAATTGTGCGGCTGGCAGGATGCCAAGCAGCGTAGCTGACTGGTTCATGTCACCCGGCGCGTACAGCGGAATTTTGTTCAGGACAGCGATGGCTGGTGCATCGGCAAAATGGTCCAAGTGCCCGTGGCTGACCAGCAGCAGATCCACCTTGCCCAGCGCTTCGAGCTTTTTGTATTCGGGCGGCGTGAGCGGGTTCTGGATCAACCACGGATCGGTGATGATGACCTTGCCGCTTGGGCTGGTGATCTTGAAGGCCGACTGTCCGAGCCACAGGACTTCTGTCTTGGCCGGTTGCGCCAAGGCGCTTGCACTGACCAGAGCCAGCGCCATAGAGATGAGCGCCAGGGGGCGCAAGAGCAGTTGAGGCGTCATGCAAAGTCCTTGAGTAAAAAATGGAGGGGCACTAGAAGCCAGAGCATAGGGTGCAAGCGCCAGCATCGCCAGATATAGCAGCTATAACAAAAACCACGGATCAGCATCAAGCAATCACTGTGCTCAAGGTCAAGCCTGGGTCACCTGCATCACCAGATCCGCCATCAGGGTCTGGACACTCTTGTGCGTCTGCGTACTGGGCCGCCGTGCTGATGTGATGAGCATCAGTTCGCAAGCCAACTGCGGACTGTGCAACTGGTGCGTCGAAAACGGATGTGGTTGAGGGAAATTGTTCAAGGTATAAGGTGGAAGTACCGCAAAGCCCAGGCCTTGCGCAACCAGGTCCAGGATCGCATTGAGGCCGTCCACTTCCATTTCGATACGCGGCTTGAGATTCAGACGCAGCAACTCGGTTTCGATCAGAAGGCGAAAGGCGTTCGGGCGGCTTGGCACGATCAGTGGCAGCGTGGCCAGCATTGACAGTGGCAACTTGACCTTCAGCCTGCCAGACTTGAGGCTCCTGATGCTGGACTCTGAGGCAACCAGCACCAGCACTTCGCGTTGCAGCAGTCGACTCTCGATATCGAGTGAGTGCGCTGTGTTGTAAACCACTGCCATGTCCAGCCGGCCCGAGCGCAGACGCTCGTTCATTGCCACCGAAAAGCCTTCGCTCAGCGTCAGATGGGCGTGCGGCAGGCGCTTTCGGAATTCCAGGGTCAGTGGCACCGTGATGAGCCGGCTCAGCGAGGGCGGCAAGCCTATGGATACATGTCCGCTCAAGGCGCCGCGAACCGATTCAAGTTCTTCACGCGCCAGCGCAACCTGGTGCAGGATGCCGCGCCCGTGTTCAAGCAGCACCATGCCGGGCTCGGTCAGGCTGACCCCGCGCCCGTTGCGTCGCAGGAAGGTCTGGCGCAACTCGACTTCCAGTTGACGTACATGGCGGCTCAGCAGTGGTTGAGGCAAGCCCAGCGCGAGAGCTGCCCGCGTGAAGCTGCCCATTTCCGCGACCCGAACGAAGGATTCAATCTGCTTTAAGTCCATAGCTTTGGATCGTATAACAATCGGTCAGCTATGCCGAAATTCGATATCAGCTAGTCGTCTCCACTGCGCTCGCGGCACGTCCATACTCACTAGAATTTCAGCATGCAAACCGCCATTCCCTGCCTCTTCATGCGCGGCGGCACGTCCAAGGGCCTGTTCTTTCTGGAAACCGACCTGCCCCAAGACAAGCCAACCCGTGACAAAGTGCTGTTGGCAGTGATGGGCTCGCCCGACAAGCGTCAGATCGACGGGCTTGGTGGCGCGCATCCCCTGACCAGCAAGGTCGGCATCGTGCGCAAGAGTCTCACAACCGGTGTGGACCTGGATTTTCTTTTTGCCCAGCTGCAGCCAGAGCAGGATACGGTGGACACCACGCCCAACTGCGGAAATATGTTGGCGGCCGTCGTGCCATTCGCGCTGGAATGCGGTCTGGTGCAGGCGCAAGGCGATTGCAGCAGCTATCGCGTTCTCACACTCAACACCGACATGCAGTGCGATGTCACCGTACAAACGCCGCAGGGTTTGCAGGGGCGGCGTTATGTCGAGTATGCCGGCGACGCACGCATCGACGGCGTGCCCGGCTGTGCTGCGCCGATCAGCATCCACTTTCTGGATACCGCGGGCTCCGTCGCAGCGGGCCTGCTGCCAACCGGGCAGGTAAGAGATCTGCTGCGGGTCGCTGCGCAAGGCGAGGACCCGGCATTCAATATTGAGGTTACCTGCATTGACAACGGCATGCCACTGGTCATCTTCAAGGCCGCCGATGTGGGACGCAGCGGCTATGAAAGTGTCGCGCAGATGAACGCCGATAGCGAGCTGAAGAAGCGCATCGAGCGCTTGCGCATCGTCGCTGGCCACGCCATGGGATTGGGTGATGTCACGACCAAAAATTACCCCAAGATGACGCTTGTTGCCGCACCGTGCGCAGGCGGCACCATCAGCACACGCAGTTTCATTCCCCACGTGTGCCATGACGCCATCGGCGTGCTGGCTGCGGTCACCGTCGGCACGGCCTGCGTGCTGCGCGGCTCGGTGTGCGAGGGCATCG
>CAZZLB010000400.1:0-3365 GCA_964654655.1 uncultured Rhodoferax sp.
GATTCAGCAGCGCCTTGGCAGCGTCCAGCAACTGCTTGCCGTCTGCGCCTTTGGCCGCAACGTCCTTCAGCCAATCCTGTGCCACGCCCTCGGTGGCTTTCTCCCAGCGCTGGTATTCGTCGGAGGTGAGTACGTTGACCGTGTTGCCTCTATCGGTTGCTGACTTGCGTCCAGGTGCAATGGTGCTGTCCCAGACCTTGCCGGCCCATGCAGAGGCTTCTGCGCCGCTGTTGGCATCAATCACCTTCTTCAGGTCGGCCGGCAGGCTGTTGTACTTGGCCTCGTTCATGGCGACCACGAAGATCGTGTTGGACATCTTGCGCTGACCCGCTCCGGTCTCGGTGTGGAACTTCGTGACCTCATGGACTTTGATGCCGGGTACCACTTCCCACGGCAGGGAAGCCCCGTCCACCACACCCTTGGAAATCGCTTCCTGCACCTGGGGCGCTGGCATCTGGATCGGCGTTGCGCCCAGCGCCGTCAGCATGCGGGTGCCAATGCGCGTGGGTGCCCGAACTTTCAGACCCTTGATGTCTTCCAGCGTCTTCACTGATTTGCTGGCAAAGTGCAACTCGGCACCATCGTGCACATGGGCCATCAGGATTTTTGTACCCTTGAATTCATCGAGTGAATACTTCTGCACATATTCCCAGAAAGCGCGACTGCCGCCTTCTGCGCTCTTGATCATGAAGGGAAGCTCGAACACTTCGGACTTGGCAAAGCGCCCGGCCTGGTAAGTTGGCACGGTCCAGACGATGTCAGCGACGCCATCCTTTGCCTGATCGAACAACTGGGGTGGTGTGCCACCGAGTTGCATGGCGGGATAAATCTGGCACTTGATGCGGTTGTTGGATTCCTTGCCGATCTTTTCGCACCAGGGGCCAAGCAACATCTTTTGCGAAGTTGCATTCGGTGCCAGAAAGTGATGGATCTTGAGTGTGACATCCTGTGCCCAGACGCCACCGGTGCCCAGCGCCAGCACAGAAGCTGCCAGCAACGGGCTGAGTCTCTTGCGAATCTGCATGTCGAATCTCCTCTTTGTAGTTAATGGAACAGCGAAAACCAGCTCAGGCGCCGAAAGTGCGCACCAGATACAGCGATATGACCGGAAAGAACACCAGCAGCGTGATGCGCATGAAGTCCGAAATCAGGAAGGGAATCACGCCCTTGAAAGTCTCCATCAGTGGCACATCGACCGCAAGGCGGTTGATGACGTAAACGTTCATGCCAACGGGCGGATGCACCAGGCCGATCTCCACCACCATCAGCGCCAGGATGCCAAACCAGATGGACTTGTCAACTTGTGCAAGGCCAAAAAAGTCGAGGCCCATGATCATGGGGTAGAAGATCGGAATCGTCAGCAGAATCATGGCCAGGGAATCCATGACGCAACCCAGCAGGATGTATATCAGCAAAATCATGCACATCACGAGCAGAGGCGACATGCCGCTGTTCTTCACCCATTCCGCCAGTTCCACCGGCATTTGAGAGATGGCCAGCGCCGAGTTCATCATGTCGGCACCCAGCAGCACCAGAAAGATCATGGCTGTGGCAATCGCGGTGCCGAGCAGGCTCTTGCGAATCTCCTCCATCTTCATGTTGCCCGACAGCAGTGCCAGGATGCCGCAGGCGGCTGCGCCTATGGAGGCCGCTTCGGTCGGATTCGCCCAGCCACCGTAGATGCCGACGATCACCACCACAAAAACCAGCAGCACCGGCAGCACTTCCAACAGGCAGCGCAGGCGCTGCCCCCAGGGCACACGCGGGCCGGCCGGTCCGGCGGCGGGGTTCAGCTTCACCACGATCTGCACCACCGTCATATAGCCGAGCATGGCGATGATGCCTGGCAGCACCGCGGCCATGAACAGTTTGCCAATCGATTCCTGGGTCAGGATCGCGTAGATCACCAGCGGAACCGACGGCGGAATCATGATGCCCAGCGTGCCGCCCGCTGCCAGTGCGCCGGTTGCCAGCGAGCCCGAGTAGCCATAGCGCTTGAGCTCGGGCAGTGCCACCTGACCCATGGTGGCGGCAGTGGCGAGGGAGGAACCGCAAATGGCGCCAAAACCGGCACAGGCTCCAATGGCCGCCATCGCAATACCGCCCTTGCGGTGTCCGATGAAGGCGCTGACAAAGCGGAACAGGGAGCGGCTGAGTCCGCCGTGCGTGGCAAACTGGCCCATTAACAGGAACAGCGGTATGACGACCAGATCGTAGTTCGACAAGCGCGCATACGCCAGATTCTTCAGCGAGTTCAGCAGCGTGTTGGTGTCACCACCGGTCAGGTACACATAGCCGCCGCCACCCGCCATGAACATGGCCACGCCAATCGGCACGCGCAGCACCAGCAGCGTGAGCAGGACGCCGAAAATGATGAAACCAACCTGCGTCCCGCTCATGACTTCGACCCGCCTCGCATCCAGGGCAATAGGCACATGTAGAAGCCCGCCAATGCCATCAGAACAAAGCTTGGCACCATCAAGGCCTGGGCCAGCCAGACCGGGATCTCCAGAATCGCAGACGACTCGCCAGCCTCTTTCAGGCTCAGCGCCCCCGCGCCTGTGCGCCAGGCGAGCAGTGCGCCAAGCAGTGCGATCAGCAGCGAGCCTGCGCTGTCGAGCAGGACGCGGCGCTGGCTGCTCATGTTGGCGGTAAAGAAATCGACCTTGACGTCGCCATGCATCAAATGGCAATAAGCAAAAAAGGTGGCAGACGCAAAGGCGGCAGACATCTGCAGCACCTCCACATCGCCAGGCACCGGTGCGTTGAACAGTTTGCGCCCCACGATGGAAACAACCGACATGATCACCAGACAGATGAAGACCGCGCCACCGACGTAGGCAAACCATGTCGCCGTCGCCAACAGTACTCGCCCGTAAGGGCCGCGCTCCTGCGTCTCCTGCATCCTTGTCACCTCATTTGTTGAAACAAAGTATAGGGGGAAGCCCTTTTGCCGGAACGGGTTTTTTATTCTGGTTTTCCCGTGTTGCGCTGGCGCGAGATCGCGACCTTGAGCAGCCCCAGGCGGTCATTGCCGAAGTACATGTCGTCGCCCAGAAACATCGTCGGTGAGCCAAAGCCACCGCGCCGGATCACTTCCTCGGTGTTGGTCTTGAGTTGTTCCTTGATGGCCGGCTGCGCGATGCCTGCAAGAAACTCCGCGCCATCCACGCCCATGTTCTGGCAGATCTGAAGCAGCACCGCATCCTGCGATATATCTTCCTCGCGCGACCAGTAAGCCTCAAACACGGCGCGGGCAAAAGCCGGCAGCTTGCCTTGGGGTTCGAGCCAGAGGCAAGCACGCATTGCTTTGACGCTGTTGACCGGGAACACCCTGGGTGGCATGATGATTTTCAGATCCGCCT
>CAZZLB010000401.1:0-3335 GCA_964654655.1 uncultured Rhodoferax sp.
CAGCAACATTTCCTGAGCTGCCGGATGCGTTGGCGGTGGCTCATTCAGGAGGTTGAACGAAGCCGCTACGCGGCGGTGCAGACGGGGCCGTTGCGGCTTCGCACTTGGCAAGCTGGCGGTTTGGTTTTGCATTGGCCTTTGACCGAGCCTTCCACAGGCTGTCGACGGTTCGCCCGGCACGAAGCCGGGCAAACCATCAACATCAACCTGTAAGTATCGAGTTATGCATATAAAAAAAGTTCCTCCCACGCAATCCTGAACCGCTTCTCCCAAGATCTGGCCCTGCTGCCTCTGCTGCCCCGCAGCCAAAAGAGCTACTGGGCCTGCGTGCGCCAACTGGCCGAGCACTTTGACCGCTCGCCCGACCAAGTCAGTGCCGAGGAGCTCCGCCAGTATTTCATCTATCTCAAGACCGAGCGCCGTTTCTCCCGCCAGAGCTCCACTCAGGCGCTGTGTGCGATCAAGCTCTTCTGGGAGAAGACCCTCCAGCGCGCCTGGCCCGCCGAACTGGAGTTTGCCCGCGCCACCCCCCAATTCAAATTGCCCGTCATCCTCTCGGCCGCCGAAGTCCGATCCGTGATCAGCCGCGTTCCCGCCTTGGACCATCGGGTGGCCCTGACCACCATCTACTCCTGCGGCCTGCGCTTGGGCGAAGTGCTCAACCTGGAAGTCCGAGACATCGATTCCCAGCGCATGTTCCTTCACATCCGGGCGGGCAAAGGCAACCGCGACCGTTACGTCCCTCTGCCCCAACGTACCCTCGAGCTGCTCCGCCAGGTCTGGCGCGCTCACCGCCATCCCCGCTGGCTCTTCCCCGCCAAAGGCCACAGCGGCCAGGGCGCTCCCACCGCCACCAAACCGATGTGCCGCAGCACCCTTCAAGGAGGATTCCGTCTGGCCCTGCGCGCCAGCGGCATCAAAAAGGCCGCCCATATCCACTCGCTGCGCCATAGCTATGCCACCCACCTGCTCGAGCAGGGGGAAAACCTCCGCCAACTCCAGGTCAACCTGGGCCATCACAGCCCCACCACCACCGCCATCTATACCCACCTGACCACCCTCTGTCAGACCCAACACCAGCAGCGTATCAATAAGTTCATGGGCGACCTCTAAGCCGCGGCCCCGTGGCCGCAGCCGCCCAGATCAACGGCGGCTCCTTATCCGTTCACGAAGTGTTGTGCCGCTGGGCTCCGGCCTATCTGGCCCAATTCGGAGCCGCTATGCCTTCCCGCCAGCGCAAGGTGTTGCAAGCCCTCTTGGCTTGCCGCACCCCCGCGCTGGGCGGGGCGCTCCACTATTGCCCCAACTGCGACTACCGCCACTTCCGTTATCACTCCTGCAACGACCGCCATTGTCCCCAGTGCGGCGGCCAGGATGCCCAGCAATGGCTCGACGCCAATGCCGCCCTCTTGCTCCCGGTCAACTATTTCCTGGTCACCTTCACCGTCCCGGAGGGCTTGCGCCGCTGGATTCGTTCTCACCCGGCTTTGGGCTACAACCTGCTCCTGGCCGCCAGCTCCCAGGCCCTCCAGGATCTGGCGCAAAACCCCAAACGCCTCGGCGCCTCTCTGGGCCTGCTCGGCGTGCTGCACACCTGGACCCGCACCTTGGAATATCACCCCCACGTCCATTTCCTGGTTCCCGGCGGAGGCCTGAGCCGGGACCAGCGCCAATGGATCGCCAGCGCTCCCCACTTCCTCCTGCCGGTCAAAGCCCTGAGCGATCGCTGCCGCACCCTCTTCCGGCAAGCGCTCCAAAAACAGATGCCCCAGACCCTGGCCGACCTCCCGCCCAAAGTCTGGCAACAGCGCTGGGTCGTCCACAGCGCCGCCGCGGGCAGCGGTCAAAACGCCTTGCGCTACCTCAGCCGTTACGTGTTCAAGACCGCCACCGGCAACCGCCAGCTCCAACTCCTGCCCAGTGGCCGCTTGCGCTGGCCCTTCCGCCACAGCGCCACCGGCGCCTGGCGCCATATTGACCTGGAACCCTTCGAGTTCCTCCGCCGCTTCCTCCAGCACGTGCTCCCCAGCGGCTTCCATCGCGTGCGTCGCTTCGGCTGGCTGCACCCGGGCGGGCGCGCCAAACTCAACCGCGTGCGCGCCCTCCTCAAAATCCCGCCCCGCCTTTCCGCCGACGAGCAAGCCGCCTGGCAGCCTCCAGCTCCCACCCCCACCGCCGCCGCCTCAACCCCGCAACCGCCGCCCCTGGTCCCCTTGCCGCCGCGCTGCCCCCATTGCGATGTCCCGCTACTGCTGGCCGGCCGGTGGCGGACGGGACGAAATGGGCTCGCGCTGCCTCCCACCCCCGCTCCAGGCATTGAACGCACCGCCCGACCGCCTTGACCTTATGATGCCGACCTACCACTCCCACCCGATATTTGAGGAGCAACCTCCACGCCACCGCTCTGCCCACGCCCCCCGGACTCGACGCGATCAAGCCAACTCGGGCCGTGCCAGGACTCTCGACGGCCACCGGCGGATGAACCGCCCCCAGTCCCACGCCCTCTGGCCCCCCATTCCTGGCCGGTCGCAAACCGCACTCCCGACCTCAGGGCCACCGCAATCGGACACTTTCCGCATAAGTTCCCAACCACGCCCTTCCGAACCTTGGACCGCGGCTTCGTTCAACCCGGGAATGTAAAGAACACGGGGGCGGCACCGCTACATTTCAAAGTCACTCCTGTATTCCAGAGCCCGTGATCATCTCGCCCCCGCGTTCTCTACATTCCTTTTTCTGTTAGGCTGCGCCAGACCCGGTCGCGCACGGACACCTCCCCAAAGACACACCACCACTTAAGCACTTTCTTCTTACGACTGCGCAGCGTGGGATCTTGGCGCGTCAGTTCGTCACTCACGCGCGCCTCCGCCTGCTGGGCCCACTGGGTCATGCTGGTATGCCCTAACCGCCGCAACTCCTGGATCAACAACTCCTCCACCTCGTCCGCAGTCTTCAGCGGGTCATCCGCATTGCGCGTCAGGTCCAGGATGCTGCGTAGCCGCTCCAGCATTTCGGGATGCTCACGAAGTTGTTGGATGAGTCGAACCTCCGCCGGACTCAACTTGGGATCGTCTTCATTCTTGTTCTTCATCCCCACTTTATTGGAGTAAGTGGCTAAATTTGTACATTTTATTCGGTAACTATCTGCTCCCCCTCACCCGCCTTTAATCACACCCCACCTGAGTAGTTACCAATGCAAAGACGCTGCAGGAGGGGCGCAGACATGCGAGGAAGATGCCAGAGAACTTGCAGCAGGATGCGCTGCCTGCCACGCTGCTGGGCCAGTCATTGGGGAACGACCATTGACAGAATGCGAGATGGCGGATGATGACATATAC
>CAZZLB010000402.1:0-3317 GCA_964654655.1 uncultured Rhodoferax sp.
GTGGGCACCGGTATGGTTCAGGTCTTCACGTTTCAAGAAAATCTGGGCGCCGCCCTGTTCACGGCTCATGCGGGCCGCGTGATACACCGGTGAGGGGCGGCCGACGAAGTGGGCCAGTTCGCTGTTGAACTCTGCTACAAAAGCAGGGTCATGCTGATAGCGGGCGTAGGCGTCCTTCAGTTCGCTGATGGCGAAGGTCAGCGTCTCCGAGACGAAACTGCCGCCGTAGATTCCGAAGTGCCCGCGCAGGTCGGGCTGATGATAGAGAGTCATGCTTGGTCGGCCGCGCGCACGGCGGCCACAAATTGGTGGATTTTTTCGGGGTCCTTCAGACCCTTGTTGCCGGGGCCTGAGCGTTCGACACCCGAGCTCACATCGACGGCCAGGCTAAGACAGCGCTGGCGCAGTTGCAAGATGCCGTCGCGCACGTTTGCAGCGCTCAGCCCACCACTCAAGACGAGGTGAGCGTTGACGTTTGGAGGTAGCAGTGACCAATTGAAAGTTTGTCCCGAACCACCATACCCGTCGACCAGTGTGTCGAGCAGGATGGCCTGGGCTCCAGAGTAATCGAGTGCGTATTTTACGAGATCAAAGGGGGCTGCCGATGGACTCCTCGGTATGCGCGCGACGCGCACGTAAGGGTGTTTTCCGCCCTGGCTTGCTGCCAGACACTGGTCGGGTGTTTCATCACCATGCAATTGCAGGGTGGCGCCGGGGATGGCGGCGCAGGCCTGCGCGATGGTGTGCGCTGCCTCATTGACAAAAAGCAGCACGGGCGTCACAAAGGGTGGCAATCGGGCGGCCAATTCGGCGGCACGATCAATGGATACATGGCGCTGACTCTTCTCATACATCACAAAGCCCAGAGCATCGACACCGGCCGCCACAGCGGCGTCGATATCTGTCTCGCGTGTCAGCCCGCAGATCTTGATTCTGGTTCTGGCGCTCACGGCAATCCGTCAAAAGAAGCGGTTCGCTCGGGCAGGCCCCAGTGCTCAGCGTAGCGAGGGCCCAGAAAATAAAGACCATCCGGGGAAAAAGTAGGCGCGGCGGCGTCCCGGTTGCGCTTGTGCAGAACGTCCTTTAGCCACTGCGGTGGCTGTTTGCCCTGGCCAACAAGCAGCAGACAACCCAGGATGTTGCGAATCATGTGATGCAGAAAGGCGTTGGCCTCGAAATCAAAGCGCCAGTAAGCGCCGCGCCGGACGATATCAATCGACTGCAAAGTCTTGACCGGAGACAGGGCTTGGCAGGCCGAGGCACGAAAGGACGTGAAATCATGTTCGCCCAGCAGGTACCGGGCGGCCTGCTGCATTGCGCCGTGATCCAGTGGGGTGAAAACCCAGCCGACCCGGCCGTTGTCTATGCTGGGGCGCACGGGGGACTCGAGCAGCACGTAGGCATAGCGGCGTGACAGGGCGCTGGCGCGGCAATGAAACTCATCAGGCACCAGACGCGCCCACTGGACAGCGATGTCGCGTGGCAGGAAAGAATTGGTACCGCGCACCCAGGACGAAGGCGTGCGATCGAGTCCGGTGTCGAAATGGACCACCTGCATCAAACCGTGCACGCCAGCATCGGTTCGGCCAGCGCACAGCGTTGACACTTTGTGAGAGCTGAACTTGCTTAACGCGAGTTCGAGTTGGTCCTGGACGGTTTGGCCAGACAATTGACTTTGCCAGCCCTGATAGGCTTGGCCGTTGTAGCTGATGCCAAGTGCCACGCGCACGGTTCAATCACAGCGACTGAAGATCGCTCAAAGCCTTTTCTGCCTTGATCTTGATGTCACCCGAGGCTTCTGAGATGACTTCTTCAATCAGCGTGCGCGCACCATCGATGTCGCCAATAGCGATGAATTCTTCAGACAGTTCCAACTTGGTTGCCAGTGGATCTTCGGATTTGGCAGGTTTGTCGCTGGAAGACGGTTGGGCCTCGT
This sequence comes from uncultured Rhodoferax sp., assembly GCA_964654655.1. Classification (GTDB taxonomy): domain Bacteria; phylum Pseudomonadota; class Gammaproteobacteria; order Burkholderiales; family Burkholderiaceae_C; genus Rhodoferax. The sequence goes on from CAZZLB010000402.1 coordinate 1,937, forward strand.
CCTCCAAATCAAGCGAAAGTGACCCAAGGTCAAATTCCAGCATGCCGAAATCCTGTGCAGGCGCCGCCTTTGTCCCGGGGACCGGATCGATCAGTGGTGCCGACAGCGCAGCGGGCTTTGTTGTGGCGACGCTAGCGCTTGTCTCTCCTTGTTGGGGTGCTGATTCGTCATCAAGGGAAAAGTCCAGATCCAGATCGAGGTCCACCGCCGGGTTGGTTTGAGGGCCGCCACTGGCGTCGCTGCCTGGCCGGGTCGCGGGGTCCTCCAAGGGTGCGGGAATGGAGGGCTTGCCTTCGGCTTCGGCGGGCTGCCAGCCAGGCAGATAGCGTGGATTGCCAGGGTCAATGCTCAGACCGAGTTCACGTATGCGCTGCCATTCGAGGCTGTCGCTGTCGGTCAGCCGGAACGCCTTTGCTGCGACGTGCTGGAACGACTTGATGTCACGTCGCTTGGCAAAAAGTTCAAGTAATTTTTGATGAATGGCGATGCGTTGTGGCGCCGCACGTAGCGCATCCTTCAGGATTTCCTCGGCCTGCAAGTCGCGTCCGTATGCCAGGTAGACATCGGCCTCCGCCACCGGGTCGACGTCGTCAACGCCTACGCCCTCAAGCTGACTCGGAGCCGAAACGACGGAGGAACCGTTTGCTGCGCCCTGATGGGTGTCGACATTCTGTCCACCGCTGACTGCAAAGTAGGGGTCCGGCTGCACCTGGCTCTCGATCATGATGCCATCAGCCGGCTGCTCGTTCTTTCTTTGACGAAATCGGTAATAGATTCCAAAAATTGCCAGCAACCCGGCCAGAGCGGCACCGCCTGCAGGGAGCAGGGGATCTTCAAGCAGTCTGTCAAATGCGTCCACCTGTGGCTTTGCCGTTACGGGTGGCGCGATCTTGACACCGCTTGCGGCGACACTGATGGGAGAAGACGCACCGATGCTTGCCTGCGCGACAGCGGTTGCACTTGCTGCATTCACTGAAGATGCTGTTGGCGCCGGGGTTGCGGCAGCGCTTGATGCGTTACCTAGTTTGCCAAGATCACTGATGTTCTTGGCCAATTCTGCTGCGCGGTCGGCAGTGTCTTTGGCGCTGCGTTCCCTGGCCAGCTTATCCTCGGCAGAGATCTTTTCGATGGCCGCTTTGGACAAAGTCAATTTGTCAGGTGCTGCCGAGATCGATTTCTTCTCTTCGACCCTGGCCTCGATCGTGCCAGCGGCCAGGCGCTCCGTCACGATCAGGGGCGTGTTGGGCGCAGTCAGAGCCAGCTTGCGACGAAACTCGTTGAAATCCCGGCTTTGCGCAACAATCAACTGAGAAGCTTGCGCCGCCGGCGTACTGGTTGCCTGCTCGGATGATGGAATGTTGAGGATGGCCCCCGCCTTGAT
>CAZZLB010000403.1:0-3311 GCA_964654655.1 uncultured Rhodoferax sp.
CAGACGAATCGGCTTCTTGCCAAAATGCCCCATGTCGGCGTAGAGCGCCTCGGCGCCCGTGACACACAGCACCACCGCACCCAGAATGACAAAAGTAATGCCCGGATTTTGAAAGACAAAGCCCAGCGCGTAATGCGGACTCAAGGCCCACAGTATCCTGGGTCCCGAAGCAATATTGAACAGACCCAACAGGGCAATGATCAGGAACCAGACCACCATGACCGGCCCAAAGAAGCGTCCGATGCTGGTCGTACCGCGCTTTTGCACCATGAACAGGCCCAGCAGAATCATGAGCGCCAGCGGTACCAGATATTTCTTGAAAGCCGGAGACAGCACCTCCAGACCTTCGACCGCACCCAGCACGGTGATCGCCGGCGTGATGACACCATCCCCATAAAAAAGGCAGGTACCAAAAATGCCGACCAACAGCAGCACACGCCGCAGTCGCGGCCGGTCCTTGACCGACTGCGAGGCCAGCGCCAGCATCGCCACCAGACCACCTTCACCGTTGTTGTCGGCACGCAGTACCAGCACCACGTATTTGATCGATACGATAACCGTCAGGGTCCAGAAAAAGATCGACAGGATGCCGTAGATATTGTCGGGTGTGAACGGCACATGGCCGGAGCCAAAAACCTCCTTTACCGCGTACAGCACGCTGGTGCCGATGTCGCCGTAAACGACGCCGACGGCGCCGAGCGTGAGCGCGCTCAGGGATGACTTGGACGCTGCCACGGTTTCATTCCATTCTGCGCAGCGACCCGGCAGTGCCGCGCCTACGCATAGACCTCGGCATCCGGGTCGGTCGCTTCGATTTCATAACTGGCAGCGAGCATGGCCAGACGCGCGACCACGCCGTACATGTAAAAGCGATTCGGAGCACTGGCGCCAGGCTTGCTGCCGGGTTGTGGCAGATGTGTGCTGTGTTTGAACGCGAGCGGCACAAAGCTCGATCCAGGCAGATTCAGATTTTCATCGATACCGGTCTCTGGATGTATGCGGTAAAAGCCACCCACCACATAGCGATCCATCATGAACACCACCGGTTCTGCCACTGCGTCGTTGATCCGCTCCTTCGTCAACACGCCCTCTTGCAGCAGCAGGTCGTGGCTTGACGCGAGCGCATTGCCAGCCACCAGCCGGTCCTGCACGGCACGGCCAAGCGCCGGCAGTTCCTTCGCATCATGCACAATCAGGACACCCAGGCCGGGCGCAGCATCATCGGTCTTTACAACGATAAACGGTTTTTCCTTGATGCCGTATTCCTTGTACTTGCGCCGAATTTTGGCCAACAGCGCGTCGGCTTGAGCGGCCAGGCTTTCCAGGCCTGGGTCCTGCCTCAAATGGACCCCAACGCATTTGTCGAACATCGGATTGATCAACCAGGGATCGACACCAAGCAGTTTGCCCATGCGCTTGGCCACCTCTTCGTAACACTTGAAGTGTTTGCTCTTGCGCCGCGTGCTCCAGCCAGCGTGCAGGGGTGGCAGCAGGTATTGCTCGTGAATTTCTTCGAGAATGCCGGGCACACCGGCGGCCAGATCGTTGTTGAGCAGAATCGTGCAAGGATCAAAATCCTTCAAGCCCAGCCGACGCTTGCCACGCAGGACAGGCTCGAGCGTGACTGTCTCGCCGTTCTCCAGGCTGAAAGCGGTGGCCTTCTTGATGGCAGGGTCGATCGAGCCCATGCGCACATTCAGACCGGCCATGTAAAAAATTCGCCGCAACTGGGCCAGACTCGACAGATAGGAACTGCTGGTGGAACGGTTCTCGGGAATAAGCAGCAGGTTGCGCGCCTCCGGACAAATCTTTTCGATCGCGGCCATGGCTGCCTGCACTGCCAAGGGCATCATGTCCTGAGTCAGATGATGCCACCCATCAGGGAACAGGTTGGTAGCCACCGGTGCCAGCTTGAAACCAGCATTGCGCACATCGACCGAACTGTAAAACGGTGGTGTGTGCTCCATCCATTCGAGACGAAACCAGCGCTCAATGGCGGGCATCGAGTCGAGCACGCGTTGCTCGAGTTCGTTGATGGGTCCGGTAAGTGCGGTGACGAGATGTGGAACCATACGGTCCTCTGAGGTAATTTTAGGGGGAAATCTGTCTGGATTTTAGAGAATCGGGACCATGCGCCGCGCAGCTTCAGGCACGCAGTTCACCGTTGCCCAGCACAACGTACTTGAGCGAAGTGAGTCCCTCGATGCCAACCGGACCGCGTGCATGAAACTTGTCGGTGCTAATGCCTATTTCGGCACCGAGTCCGTACTCAAACCCATCGGCAAACCGAGTGCTGGTATTGACCATGACACTTGCGGAGTCCACCTGCTGCAGGAAAGCCTGTGCATGCAGGTGATCACGTGTGATGATGGCGTCAGTATGGTGCGACGAATACTGGTTGATGTGTGCAATCGCCTGCGTCACATCATCCACCACCTTGATGCTCACCACCGGCGCCAGATACTCCTGGTACCAATCCTCTTCGCTGGCCGCGTGCCGGTCCGCCCGCGGCAAAGCTGCCAGCAAGGCCAGGCTTTCCGGGTCACAGCGCATCTGCACGTCCTTGGCGGCAAAAATGGCACCAATGCGTGAAAGAAATTGTGGTGCCACTGTTCGCGCGACGAGCAGGCTTTCCATCGCATTGCAGGGGCTGTACTTTTGGGTCTTGGCATTGTCAACCACGCGCACGGCCATCTCGATGTCACAGGGGTCATCGACATAGACGTGGCAATTGCCGTCCAGGTGCTTGATGACCGGCACCCGGGCCGAGCGACTGATGTGCTCGATCAGTCCCTTGCCGCCACGCGGAATAATGAGATCGATGTACTGCGGCAGCTTGATCAACTGGTCCACCACCGCCCTGTCAGTGGTTCGCACCAGTTGCACTGCATCCATGGGCAGACCGCTGTCGAGCAGCGCCTGTTGCACCAGCGAGGCCAACGCCTTGTTGGACTCAATGGCTTCGGAGCCGCCGCGCAGGATACAGGCATTGCCACTCTTGATGGAAAGACTGGCAGCCTCGATAGTGACGTTCGGCCGGCTCTCGAAAATCATGCCAAAGACGCCGATCGGAACCCGCATCTGCCCGACCCGGATACCGCTGGGCTGTTGCTTCATGCCAATGATCTCCCCGATCACGTCGGGCATCGCCGCAAGCTGCTCACAGCCCTGGGCACAGATTTCAATGTCTTTGGCGCCCAAACGGAGTCGATCGACCAGCGGTGCAGCCAGGTCTGCGGCCTGCGCACGCTCCACGTCGCGAGCGTTTTCGACCTGCAGCGCCTGAACGTTGGAACGCAAGAGCTCAGCCA
>CAZZLB010000404.1:0-3309 GCA_964654655.1 uncultured Rhodoferax sp.
GGCGTTGATGCCGGTGATCAGTTGCGCCAGGTAGCGGCTCTCGATGCGCAGTGCCGTTTCCAGGTCCACCTGCAGACCTTCCACCATGCAGGCCATGATGGCCTCGGGGGCAGGATAAAGGCCGCGCGTCTGCTTCTTGATCATGGCAGGGGCGACGACCAGCATCATCGCCACCTTGGGGCTGGCCGGCGTGCCGCCAGGTACCTTGTAGTCTTTCGCTTCCCAAGGATGTTGGGCGTTCGGGTTGGCGGCTATCCAGGCCAGAGCCCTGGTTCGCATCTCGGTCGCAGCGCTTTCAGAGGGTGCCACCAGTTCATGCACCAGTCCCAAACCCTTGGCCTGCTGTGGCGAGAAGGTCTTGCCTTCGACCAGGTAGGGCTGCGCGCCCATCAGGCCCAGGTGGCGCGTCATTTTGGTCACGCCGCTGGCGCCGGGCAGCAGGCCCAGCGTCACTTCGGGCAGGCCAAATTGAGTCTTGCGATCATCGATGGCGATCCGGTAATGACCGATCAATGCGACTTCCCAGCCGCCGCCCAGTGCCGTGCCGTTCAGACAACTCACCACCGGTTTGCCCAGCGTCTCCAGCGTACGAAAGTTTTTCTTGACGAGTTCGATTTCAGTGAAGATGGCGGCGGCGTCGCTAACTTTCAGGCGCATGGCGCCCTTCAGGTCGGCACCGGCAAAGAAAGTGGACTTGGCGGACGCCAGGATGATGCCTTTGATGGCGTCCTTGTCCTGCAGCACCTGCGCTACCAGGGCGCTCAGGTCCTGCTGCCATTGCAGGCACATGGTGTTGACGGGTGAATCGGGTTCGTCAAACGTGATGGTGGCGATGCCATCGGCGAGTTGGTACTTGATAGTCTTCATCAGATTCTCTCCACAATGGTCGCAATGCCCATGCCGCCGCCGACACACAGCGTGGCCAAGCCGTAGCGCAGCTTGCGCCGGTGCAACTCGTCTATCAGAATGCTCAGGATCATGGCGCCGGTCGCACCCAGCGGGTGACCCATGGCGATGGCGCCGCCGTTCACGTTGACCTTGTCGTGCGGTACTTTCATCTCTTTCATGAAGCGCATGACGACAGCTGCAAAGGCTTCGTTGACTTCAAACAGATCGATCTGGTCTATCGTCATGCCGGCTTTCGCCAAAGCCTTGCGCGTTGCCGGCATCGGGCCGGTCAGCATGATGGTCGGGTCGGCACCGCTGAGTGCGGCCGACACAATGCGGGCACGCGGCGTCAGGCGATGGGTCCTGCCAGCGGCCTCGGAGCCAATCAGCAGGGCCGCGGCGCCGTCAACAATACCGCTGGAGTTACCCGCGTGGTGCACATGCGCTATGCGCTCCACCTGCGGATAGCGCGTCAGTGCCACCTGATCAAAACCCATGCCGCCCATTTGTTCAAAAGCGGGCTTCAGCGTGGCCAGGCCTTCCAGGGTGGTTTGCGGCTTGATGAACTCGTCTTCGCCCAGAATCACTTGCCCCAGCGGGTCCTTGACTGCAACCAGCGAATGATCGAAGTAGCCCTTGGCACGCGCCTCGGCAGCACGCAGTTGGCTCTGCAGTGCGAAAGCATCAACGTCCTGGCGTGAAAACCCTTCCAGCGTGGCAATCAGGTCGGCGCCTATGCCCTGCGGTACAAAGGCGGTTTGCGAATTGGTTTCGGGGTCCATGGCCCAGGCGCCGCCGTCCGAGCCAATCGGCACCCGGCTCATGCTCTCCAGGCCACCTGCCACCACCAGGTCTTCCCAGCCGGAGCGAACCTTCTGCGCGGCCAGATTGACAGCTTCCAGGCCAGAGGCACAAAAGCGGTTGACCTGAACACCCGAGCAAGTGAAGTCCCAGCCCGCCTTGAGTGCCGCAACCTTGGCAATGACGGAGCCTTGTTCACCCACCGGAGAGACCACACCCATCACGACGTCGTCAACGCGGGAAGTGTCGAGTTGATTGCGGCGCTGCAGTTCACTCAGCACCCCGGCGAGCAGGTTGACGGGTTTGACTTCATACAGGCTGCCGTCCTTTTTGCCTTTGCCGCGCGGTGTGCGGATGGCATCAAATACAAATGCTTCGGTCATGGGAGCTCCAGTTCAAAATCGGGATAAAAGCCGCTGCAAAAACTCGGAATGCAGTATATTCTTTTCGCCAAGCGAATGCTTTGTATAAATCCCCACTTTTTTGTTAGCGATGAAGCCATGATCCAGAGAACTCTGTTCAGCCCCGACCACGAAGCCTTTCGCGACAGTTTTCGCCGCTTCATCGAAAAAGAGATTGCACCCTTCCACGCCCAGTGGGAAGAGCAGGGCTACGTGGATCGCGCGGTCTGGAACAAGGCCGGCGAGAACGGATTCCTGTGCATGAGCATGCCAGAGGAATACGGTGGCGCGGGCGCCGACAAGCTGTATTCGGTCGCGCAGATGGAAGAACTGGGTCGCGCGGGTTTTTCTGGCATCGGCTACTCGCTGCACAGCGAAATCGTTGCGCCCTACATCCTGCACTACGGCACGGAGGCCCAGAAGAAGAGCTTTCTGCCACGACTGGCCAGCGGCGAACTGATAGGCGCCATTGCCATGAGCGAACCTGCCGCCGGTTCTGACCTGCAGGGTATCAAGGCCACAGCAATCCAGCAAAGCGACGGCAGCTACCTGCTGAGCGGCAGCAAGACCTTCATCACCAACGGCTGGCACGCGGACCTGGTAATTGTGGTGGCCAAGACCAATCCGGCAGCCGGTGCCAAGGGCACCAGCCTGCTGCTGGTGGAGCGGGGCATGGCGGGCTTTTCGGTCGGCAAGCGCCTGAAGAAACTCGGGCTCAAGGCGCAGGACACTTCGGAGCTTTTCTTTGACAACGTGCGCGTGCCGGCGAGCCACCTGCTGGGTGGCGCGGCGCATGAGAACCGTGGCTTTGTCTGCCTGATGGAGCAGTTGCCCTGGGAGCGCATGCAGATTGCCATCGGCGCCGTGGCTGCTTCGCAGGCGGCCATTGACTGGACGGTGGACTATGTGAAGGAACGCAAGGTATTTGGTCAGCCGATTGCAGCCTTTCAGAATACACGTTTCACACTTGCCGAATTGCAGACCGAGGTGCAGGTGGCGCGCGTCTTCGTTGATAAGTGCATGGAACTGCTGCTGGCCAATACGCTGGACACGGCCACCGCCAGCATGGCCAAGTACTGGTGCTCGGACCTGCAGTGCAAGGTGATGGACGAGTGCGTGCAACTGTTTGGTGGCTATGGCTACATGTGGGACTACCCGATCACCCGCGCCTACGCCGACGCCCGCGTGCAGCGCATCTACGGCGGCACCAACGAGATCA
>CAZZLB010000405.1:0-3300 GCA_964654655.1 uncultured Rhodoferax sp.
CCATCCGCCACGGAGGCCTCATGCTAGGCGCAATCATTGGTGACATCGTCGGATCGGTCTATGAGTTTGACAATATCAAGACCAAGGACTTCCCGCTTTTCCGGGAAGACAGTCGGATCACTGACGACACCGTGTGCACTGTGGCTGTGGCCGACATCATCCTGAACAACAAGGACCCGGTGGAGACGCTGGTCTACTGGTGCCGAAAGTACCCCGGGATGGGATATGGCGACCGTTTCGTAAAGTGGTTTGACCTGCCGTGGCAGGAGCCGTACAACAGCTTTGGCAACGGTGCTGCCATGCGGGTTAGCCCCGCCGCATTTCTGGCTCCCTCGATTCAGTACGCGAGAAAACTGGCGACCGCCGTCACAGAAATCACGCACAACCACCCTGAGGGGCTGAAGGGCGCACTGGCAACCAGCGACGCGATCTGGCTCGCATTCAATGATGCCAAGCCGGAGGCAATTCGATCCCACGTAGAAATGACTTATGGCTATGACCTGAATCGCACGGTTGATTCAATTCGACCGGATTACGAATTCAACGAGTCGTGCATGAAAACAGTCCCCGAGGCGATCATTTGCGCCCTGGAGGCCGAGGACTTTGAGGATGCTGTCCGTAATGCGGTTTCTATTGGTGGCGACAGTGACACATTGGCTGCGATAGCCGGGGCCATTGCAGAGGCCCGCTTCATGATCCCCGAAGCGTTGTGCCAAGAAGCATTGCGCCGAATTCCTGACGACCTTCGAACTGTGCTTTTGCAACTGTATCGAGATTCATCGAAGCACACCGGCGGGTTTCGCATGCCGGTGAGTTGCTTGGGTCTGTAGTCGATTCTGCTGGCCGTCTTCAACTAAACCACGCATAACAAATTGGGGAGTTTCAGATGATTTTTTATGACGACTGTGAAATAGATCAGATCATCTGGACTGCGATCGCAGCCAGTCAATGCGCCAGTGATTTCTCCACTTATTTGAACCACAACCCAGAAGGCGCATCCCATTTGGGCGAGGCTGAAACACGAGTCAAGTCATTGGTCGACGCCAGCGATCAGGCACCATCACAGTTCCTAGATGCTGTCAGAGCAATCCAAGCGTTGGCTGAGACCGGAAATGCAACAGCCCAGTTCCACATGGGCAAGTTTTACGGCAACGGTCACGGTGTCGAGAACGATCCCAAACTCGCCGAATATTGGTACTTGAAAGCCGTAACCAACGGTGAACTGCGCGCTCACTTCAATTTGGGCATGACCTATCTGAGAAGCGAAGAAGTTGCCAGCAAAGCAAGAGGTTTGCAGTTGCTCAAATTTGCGTCCGATCAAGGGGAGATGCGGTCAAGGGCAGAAGTCGGCATCGCATACATCGCAGGTAATGGGTGCCCCGCCGATGTCGCCGCAGGCTTGGAAATGCTGGTCCAGTCCTTTGACGGTGGTTATACGTTTGCCGCTGTCCATATCGCACAGCAATATCGTTCGGGGAAGTACGTGGTGCGGGATTTGGCACAAGCCCAGTTCTGGCTTGAGAAAGGGGTTGCGTCAGGTGATTCCAACGCAATGGTCCTGCTGGCCAATCTACTGCGTCGTCACGAGTGCGTAAGACCAAGTGACTGGACTGCAAAGAGTCTGCTGGAAAAAGCATGGCAAATGGGTAACGCCAGTGCCGCCGAAGTACTTGGTCAAATGAATTTGCGGGGCGAAGATGGGCCTGAAAATCTTCAGGCCGCCCTCGATTGGTTCATGCTTGGCGCTGAAAAAGGCGATCTTGACGCCATGTTTTACTTTGGCTGGATGAACGCTGCCGGCAAAGGCGTGGAGCAGAACTCAGAGCTTGCCGTCAAATGGTTTCAAAAGGCTGCCAATAGCGGTCATGTCCAGTCGAAAGAATACCTCGCAGTCCACTATCTGAAAGGTGACGGCATTCACCGTGACGGTACCGAAGGCATCAAGTGGCTCACGTCTGCTGTCGAAGACGGCAGCACATCCGCCATGGTCCGGCTTGGGTATACCTATCTTTTCGGTGATGGCGTTATCAAGCATTTCGAGGAAGCTTTGCGTTGGTATCGCAAGGCCGCGGAGGCAGGGAATGTGGAAGGCGAAGCGAAGGTCGCAGAAATGCTCATCCAAGGAGTTGGCGTCGAACGCAATCTTGACGAAGGACTTGTTTGGTGCCGGAAGGCAGCGGAACATGGTCACGCTTTTTCTCAAGGCATGCTGGGCTACCTCTACACCACCGGAACGGGTGTCGAAAAGAATGACGAAGAGGCGTTCAAGTGGTCAAGGATGTCAGCCATCCAAGGTGATGCTGCTGGTCAGTGGGTACTGGCAGAGTGCTATTTGTGGGGCCGGGGTACAACAAAAGATGCCTCAGAAGCGCGAACGTGGTTAACCAAATCGGCCAAAGAGGGCTACTGCCGAAGCCAGTCTCGTCTGGCCCAAATTTACTACTACGGCGTTGACGTCGCTATTGACTACGCGGAGGCCGGGCGATGGGCAAGTCTTGCCGGTGATCAGGGGGATTCGGTCGGCGAGTTGATCATTGGTCAGATGTTTGTTTTCGGCGAAGGGGTTGCTACCGACGCTGCCGCTGGTGCGGCATGGCTGCTTAAGGCGGCGGATCAGGGGCAGGCTCGTGCCCAAGGACTTCTGGGTGTGATGCATGCTCAGGGAATTGGCGTCAAGCGTGATTGGATTCAGGCATTGAAGTGGTTGAAAAGTGCCGCCGATGGGGGTGATGAAAGAGCAATTGATTTCCTGAAAACGAACGGCGTTGAATACGATCCATCGAAAGGGAGTGGCAACCGCCATCACCTCACGGCTGACAGCTCTATTGCAAACAATCCAGCCTTCGATGTGACTCTCATTTACGGAAGGTGGATCACAACACTTGACGATCCGCGAATGGACATCGCAATTGAATTTGAAGAAACCGGAACGTTCAAGGCCGAGGTCTCAACTACAAACCTGATTCATTGGCATTACGGTGGTCGATGGGCCGTGGAGGGCAACAAACTTCTTTGGGATGTCCAAAGCTCTGACATGCCACTCCCCTTTGATGACGATACGGATGACACTGTCATTTCGATTTCACGGGAGGAGATTGTGTCAAGCGACTCGAACGGAACAATGACTGTCTATCGGCGGGTGGCTAGCGTGGAGGGTGGGTCGAAGTCAGCGGTCGATGAAAAGGTTGTGTTCTTGTCTGCACACCAGTCGCGTGCTCGCTAATTTGATTGGGCCAAAAGTTGAATACGCCAAAACACCATATCAAGCTAAGACGTGGGGACGGCACGTGGTACGAGCAA
>CAZZLB010000406.1:0-3294 GCA_964654655.1 uncultured Rhodoferax sp.
CTCGACGCGGCTCATCACGCTGCCACTGCGGTTCACGGTGGCGCCGGGTGGCAGCTGCACGTTGACCAGGATGGCGCCCTGGTCCTCGTTGGGCAGGAAGGAGGTGGGCAGGCGACCCAGCAGCACAATGACTGCGGCGATGATGGCCGCGTACAGCACGAGGAAGCGCCCGGTTTTCCTGAGCAGGCGCGCGACCCAGCTCTCATACCCTTTGGCCGTGGCAGAAAAGCCGCGATTGAACCAGCCAAAGAAGCCGGTCTTGGCGTGATGGTGGCCGGCCTCGACCGGCTTGAGCAGCGTGGCGCACAGCGCCGGCGTGAACGACAGCGCCATGAAGGCCGAGAGCAGGATGGAGCTCAGCATCACCACCGAGAACTGGCGGTAGATGTTGCCGATCGAGCCCTTGAAGAAGGCCAGCGGCACAAAGACCGACACCAATACCACGGTGACGCCAATGATGGCATTCGAAATCTGTCCCATCGCCTTGCGCGTGGCCGCCAGCGGCGAGAGGCCCTCGGTGCTCATGATGCGCTCGACGTTTTCCACCACGACGATGGCGTCATCGACCACGATGCCGATCACCAGCACCATGCCGAACATGGTCAGCACGTTGATCGAAAAACCGAGTGCCTGCAGTACCGCGAACGTGCCCATCAGCGCGATCGGCACCACCAGGGTCGGGATCAGCGTGTAGCGGAAGTCCTGCAAGAACAGGTACATCACCAGGAAAACCAGAATCACCGCCTCTACCAGGGTCTCGATCACCTGACGAATCGAGATTTCGACAAAGCGCGAACTGTCGAACGGGATCACTGCCGTCACACCGGGCGGAAAGTAGGGCGAGAGTTCCTGCAGGCGCTGTTTGATTGCCTTGGCCGTAGCGACCGCGTTGCCGGTGGGTGAGAGCTGGACGCCGATACCGGTGGAGGCCTTGCCGTTCAGCCGTGACTGCGTGCTGTAAGACTGGGCGCCGAGCTCGACCCGCGCCACATCCTTCAGCCGCACCGTGGAGCCGTCGGCGTTGGCGCGCACCACGACCTTGCTGAACTGTTCGACCGATGTCAACTGGCCTTTGACCACCACGGTGGCAAAGATGGCCTGCCCTGCGACATTGGGCAAGTCGCCGATGGTGCCGGATGCCACCTGCGCGTTTTGCGCCCCGATGGCTGCGATCACGTCATTCGATGACAGGCGGTAGCCAACCAGCTTGGCCGGATCAATCCAGACCCGCATCGCACGCTCGGTGCCGAACAACTGCGCCTGGCCGACGCCGGGAATGCGCTGGATTTCTGGCAGCACGTTGCGCGAAGCGTAGTCGCCCAAAGCGACCGGATCAAGCGTCGGGTCGCTGGAAGACAGGATGGTGAACAGCAGGAAGTTGGTGCGTGCCTTGTCCACCCGCACGCCCTGCTGCGTCACGGCTTGTGGCAGGCGCGGCGCGGCACGGCTCAGGCGGTTTTGCACATCCACCTGGGCCAGATCGGGGCTGGTGCCGGGTTCAAAACTCAGCGTGATGGAGCCGGTGCCGTCGGCCTGCGCCACGGACTCAACGTAGATCAGTCCAGGCGAGCCATTCATCTCGCGTTCGATGACGCTCAGCACGCTGTCTTCAAGCGTCTGTGCCGAAGCACCCGGAAAGGCTGCCGAGACGATGATCGATGGCGGTGCCACCGACGGGTATTGCGCTACCGGCAACTGCGTGACCGCAACGGCGCCGAACACCACGATGAAGAGGGCAATCACCCATGCGAAGATGGGTCGGTCGATAAAGAATTGCGCCATGCCGCTTCCTTCAGGACTGCTTGGCCGCCGAGGCTGGCGCAACCGGTACCGGACTCCACGGCACAGGCTTGGCCCGCGCCTTGCCCTGCAGCTTCTCGTAGCCGTCCACGATCACCTGCTCACCCGGCTGCAAGCCTTCAAGGACCACCCACTGCGCATCCTTCGCGGTCCCGACCTTCACGATACGCGTGTTGATGCTGCCGTCTGCCGCCACCACCTTCACACTGTCACCCTGGGAGCTGCGCTGTACCGCCTGTTGCGGCAACAGCATGGCGGTGTGGACGGCAGCTTGTTCAAGGCGCGCACGCACATACATGCCGGGCAGCAGCACGCCCTTCGGATTGGGTACTTCGGCGCGCAGCGTGATCTGGCCCGAGCTTGGATCCACCGACAGATCGGAGAACAGCAACTTGGCGGGCAGCGGGTAAACGCTGCCGTCGTCGAGCACGATGCGCACGGCCGCACTCGCCTTGTCGGCCGCCGTCTTGAGCTGCCCGCTGGCGATGGCCCCGCGCAGACGCAGCACGTCAGAGACCGGTTGTGTGACGTTCACGTACATCGGGTCGATTTGTTGCACCAGCGCAAGCTGCGTGGCTTCGCCCTGTCCAACCAGTGCACCTTCCGTCACGAGGGCGCGACCGATGCGTCCGGAGATCGGTGAATTGACCGAGGCATAACCCAGGTTGATCTGCGCCAACTGCACAGCTGCCTTGCCGGCGGCTACATCAGCCTCGGCCTGCTTTTGTGCCGCCAGCGCGCTGATGTAGTCCTGCTGACTGATGGCATTGGCGTCCAGCAGCGGCTTGTAGCGTTCGGCCTGCGCCTGCGCCTGCATCAGGTTGGCCTGGGCCCTGGCCGCCACGGCCTGCGCGCTGGCCAGGGCGGCGGCGTACGGCGCGGCGTCAATCTGGAACAGCGCCTGCTCGGCCTTGACATCACTGCCTTCACGAAACAGCTGGCGCTGCAAAATGCCGGCCACGCGGGCCCGCACCTGGGCTACACGCGAGGCCTCGGTTCTGCCAGGCAGCTCGGTCTGCAGGCCCACAGTTGTTGCGGTCACGGTGACGACGCCAACTTCGACCGGTGGTGGGGCGCTGGGTGCGGAAGGTGCACTGCCCGGTCCGCAAGCCGCAAGTTGTGCGGCCAGAGCGGCACCGAGCAACATGGGACCGACGCGCAAAGGATACCGGGAACCCTTCATGACACTTTGCCACGCAAACATGCAGAACCTCTCGAATAGGAATCCCGTGCCAGGCGCTGGACACGAGAAAAGCTGTCGGCAAAAGCCCTCTCGCGCAACAGCAGAAATGATCCGGAAGTAGTGTAAACGGCCTGTCCCAGCTTTGGTTACAGCGCTGACGGAGCCACCATGAAGTCCAGGCGCCAGGATCAGCCGGTCGACGCCTTCCTCGTCCTGTTGTTCCTGAGCGTGCCCTACCTTGACTGGTAGCTGGCCCTGAGCTGATCAATCCCCGACCAGCTTTTGCAGCCGGCGTTGCACCAGCCGGGATA
>CAZZLB010000407.1:0-217 GCA_964654655.1 uncultured Rhodoferax sp.
GCTCGGGCTCGGGCTCGGGCTCGGGCTCGGGCTCGGGCTCGGGCTCGGGCTCGGGGAAAACATCTACTAAAATTGTAGAATATCCTGGATTTCCAGAACGTTGGACAAGCAATGTCCAAGGGGGTCCGCAAACATTAGGTTGGCTTTCACGATTCACAAGCCAAACATATTTCGTCAAATGGCGAAACATCGGACCGTCAAAATCGGACATCGGGGT
>CAZZLB010000407.1:317-3283 GCA_964654655.1 uncultured Rhodoferax sp.
CATGTTTAAATCGGACATCGGGGTCATGTTTAAATCGGACATCGGGGTCATGTTTAAATCGGACATCGGGGTCATGTTTTCCTGGTTTTTTTGTCGAAAAAAGTTGTTGCGCTCCGCCAAGGTTTTAGGCATGTTCGGGCCATGGAAACGAAGGAAACGAAACAACAAGCGAAGCAGGCTATCGCCCGCGCCCTCGCCCTCGTGGGCGGCCTGTCAAAAACCAGCAAGATGCCTTGTCAGTCGTATAGCATTCCCGCCCGGGCCTGTAAGACGGGCGCGAAGCTAGTGGGCGTGCGGGGAAGTGTTTGCGAAAAATGCTACGCTTTGGGCGGGTTTTACCGCATGCCCAATGTCGCCTCTGTTTTGGGTAAGCGGCTCGCGAGTCTGGACGATTTGCCGGCATGGCAAGCGGCTATGACGCTCGCAATTGACGCGACGGAAACGAGCGGTTTCTTTCGCTGGCACGATAGCGGAGACTTGCAAAGCGTGGCGCATCTAGAGGCCATTGTAGAAATAGCTCGGGCTCTTCCCGCAATTCGGTTCTGGCTTCCCACTAAGGAGCTAGGATTTGTGCGCCAATGGCTTGACGGGGGGGGAGTAGTCCCGAGTAACTTGACCATCCGGCAATCCGCATTCATGGTCGGCGCGGGAAAGCCCGTGCTAGCGGCCTATGTTGAGCAGATGCCATCCTCGGGGGTAGTCCGAGAGGGTGGGTCTTGCCCGGCACCGAAACAGGGAAACAAGTGCGGCGATTGCCGCGCATGTTGGGACAAGACGGTCTCGCATGTCACCTATACGCTCCACTAGTATCGACGCCAGCCTCCGCTTGCCGGGGGTTGTAGTCGGCACTATCGGAAACACTCTGAAAACAATGAACACCCTAGCAAAGCCTCATCCGCTAACACCCTACAAAGGGCGACGCATGTTTCGGTTTTTCCCTCGCGTGTCGTGGTCAACCTTGACCGAACGCGCCGAAATCACATTGCCAGTCATCGCGCCTTCCGCATCAGGCGCGGCAAACTTGGTTGCGGATGAAATGGTCAACAAGAGCCCGCGCCCTTTCGAAGTCGAATGTGCGGGGCCCCGCGGGGGCATCATCCACCGTTTCCGCGGATGGGAAAGCCTCATTGGTGCTCAAATGTTTGCCGCCCGAGCTAACTACGTTCAAGGGGGGTTGCTGTGATTCTCAAAATACTAGGCTGCATGCTCGCCCTCGCCCTTGGTTGGCTTTCCCTTGTAATCCTTTTTTCATTCTAACATGAACACGTTCAAAACATCGGGGTTTAAATCCGTGAAGGCTGAAACCATGCGCCAAGCCGCGGAGAGGCTGGCCCTTACCATGGCGCGGAAAAAGTACGGGCGGACGGCTCGTGTCGCGGCTCTTTGCGCGGGGGGTTGGGTCCCCGGATGGTCCCAAGAATTTTCCGCGTTCATAGGCTACCCATTGAGAAACGGGCCCGAGACAGTCGGGCACAATGTCACCTTTACCTTGTACTGTACTCGATAAACTTCCCGCGAAGTTAGTTTCAACGCTTCCCCTTCACGCGAGGGGAGTGGTTGGCACTACCCAAAATCCTGGGGCCCTGTCCCCAACCTGAAAAAACTATGAACCCGAATGATACTGCAGAAAAAATCTACGCCACGCTCCTTTCATTTCGGTTTGAAGAATGGCAAGCTGGCCCGCTTGACGCGCATTTTGTCGGGGCGGACACCGCCCCATCGAAGGCTGAAATTTTGGAGGACATCAAACGAATTTTCCGGTTGACTGAAACCAACTAAACCCCCATACTCGCGCCCATGAAAGTGCTTTGTGCATGTGAAGAAAGTCAGGCGGTAACCAAAGCGTTTCGCGCCTTGGGCCATGAGGCCTATTCTTGCGACATTCAACCCTGCTCGGGAGGACACCCCGAATGGCATATTCAGGGCGACGTCCTGCCCTTGCTGCAAGACCCCACTTGGGACCTAGTCATCGGATTCCCGCCGTGCACGCATCTTGCCGTTAGCGGGGCGAAGCATTTCGCGGCGAAACGGGCGGACGGTCGGCAACAATCCGCGGTTGAATTCTTCATGGCGTTTGCAAACTGCCCCTGCCCTCGCGTGGCTATCGAGAACCCCGTGGGCATCATGAGTTCCCACTGGAGGAAACCCGATCAGATCGTGCACCCGTACCACTTCGGACATGAGGCCAGCAAGGCAACGTGCCTGTGGTTGAAAGGACTCCCCACGCTGCAGCATACCAACGTAGTCAGCAAGGGCGATTTTCATACGACCAAATCGGGGAAGCGCATTGCCAGCTGGATCAACCTCCCGCCCTCACCCGAACGCGGCAAGCTCCGAAGCAAAACGTTTGATGGCATCGCCCTCGCCATGGCTGAACAGTGGGGCGGACGCACCAACTAACACGAAACAACGAACACGACAACCACAATGAACACGACAGCAATCACCCGAGACACGGCGCGAGCAATCCAAGCTCGCATCAAAGACCTTCTCGCCCCCATCGAGGCCGAGTTTGGCATCAGGATGGACCCCGCCACATCAGGCCGATGGTCCAGCACCAACTTCAAAGTCACGGTCGAATTCAACACCGTTTCCGAGACGGGTGCGGTCGAAACGCGTGAGCGGCAATGTTTCCCGATGTACGCCACCGTGTACGGATACGACGCGACCTGGCTCGACAAGACCGTGATCCTCGGAGGCGAGACGTTCAAAGTAACTGGCATCAACCCTCGCGCCACCGCGAAGCCCCTGTGCCTCGCTCGGGTCTCCGATGGTCGGTCCTTCAAGGCTCCCATCAAAGTCATCCAAGGCAAAACCCCTTCCGTCAATAACTATGAACAAGCACGCTGAACTCGCCCTGCTCCGTGAATTGGCTACCAAACTTGGCCCGTACTCCTACTGCGGGCCGTGGCTGGAAAGTCAGATCCCCGAAATCGAGGCTGACATGAAGGCCGACCTCCCCCCAG
>CAZZLB010000408.1:0-3279 GCA_964654655.1 uncultured Rhodoferax sp.
AGCCTGAGCACATCGCCAGCCCCTTGCAGATCATGATCGAAGGGCCGCTGGGTGGCGCTGCGTTCAACAACGAATTTGGCCGCCCCAATCTGCTCGGCTACTTTCGGGAATACGAGCAGAGCCTGCGTTACACCGCGACCGATGGCTGTGGCAATACAAACGAAATTGCAGAACAACGTGGCTACCACAAGCCGATCATGATTGCCGGTGGCCTGGGCGTGATCGACGCGACGCAGACGCACAAGATTGCCTTTCCGGCAGGCAGTTTGCTGATTCAGCTGGGCGGCCCGGGCATGCGCATCGGCATGGGCGGCAGCGCCGCGAGCTCCATGGCCAGTGGTACCAACGCAGCGGCGCTGGACTTTGACTCGGTACAACGCGGCAATCCGGAAATCGAGCGACGCGCTCAGGAGGTCATCAACCAGTGCTGGATGCTGGGGCAGGGCACCGGCGACCGGCCGGGCAATCCGATTCTGGCGATCCATGATGTGGGTGCAGGTGGTCTGTCCAATGCCTTCCCCGAACTGACCAACGATGCGGCCCGTGGCGCCCGCTTTGATCTGCGAGCGGTACCGCTGGAAGAGTCCGGCATGGCGCCCAAGGAAATCTGGTGCAACGAGAGCCAGGAGCGCTACGTGCTGGCGATTGCACCGGATTCGCTGGGGCTGTTTCAGGCGCTGTGCGAGCGCGAGCGCTGCCCGTTTGCCGTGGTTGGCGTTGCTTCCGAGGAACGTGATCTGGTGGTCACTGACGGTGCAGTTAGCGTGGGGGCCTGTGTCCACATGCCCATGAGCGTGTTGCTGGGCAAACCGCCCAAGATGCAGCGCGACGTGACGAGTGTGTTCAGAAGGTTTGCCTCCCTTGACCTCACTGGCGTCGATTTGCAGAGCAGCTGCATCAACGTGCTGGCCAATCCAACCGTAGCCAGCAAGCGCTTTCTCATCAGCATCGGTGACCGCACCGTGGGCGGCTTGACACACCGCGACCAGATGGTGGGTCCCTGGCAGGTGCCAGTGGCCGACTGTGCCGTGACGCTGGCCGACTACCAGGGCTTTGCCGGCGAAGCCATGAGCATGGGCGAACGCACGCCGCTGGCCACCGTCAACGCACCTGCGTCCGGGCGCATGGCGGTGGCAGAGGCGATCACGAATCTGCTGGCTGCGCCGATGGAGCTTTCCCGCGTCAAGCTGTCGGCCAACTGGATGGCAGCCTGCGGCGAGGCAGGCGAAGATGCCGCGCTCTATGCCACGGTCAAGGCGGTGGGTCTGGACTTGTGCCCGGCCTTGGGAATCTCCATTCCTGTTGGCAAGGATTCCTTGTCGATGCGCACGCAATGGAATGGTCAGCAAGGTGCCAAAAAAGTCACTTCGCCGGTGTCGCTGATCGTCACCGCGTTCGCCACGCTGACCGATGTGCGCTGCACCCTGACGCCGCAACTCGATGCCACAGAGGATTCGACGCTGTTGCTGGTCGATCTGGGTCGCGGCTTGAATCGCATGGGCGGCAGCATCCTGGCGCAAACGCTGGGGCACATGGGAGACGAAGTGCCCGATCTTGATCAGCCGCAGGATCTGGTGCAACTCGTTACCGCAGTCAACGCCATGCGCTCTCGCGATCTGATTCTGGCCTACCACGACCGCAGCGATGGCGGGCTGTTTGCCACCGTCTGTGAGATGGCCTTTGCCGGTCATGTGGGCGTGGCGTTGAACATCGACTTGCTGGTGACCGAGGGTGACGGCATCAGCGACAGCCGCGCCGATCATGGCGACGGCAAGAACTGGGCGACTCAGGTCAGTGCACGGCGTGATGAGCTGAGCCTGAAGGCGCTGTTCAATGAAGAAATCGGTGTCGTATTGCAGGTGCGCACGGCGCAGCGCGACGAGGTGCTGCAGGTGCTGCGTCAGCACGGGCTGTCCAATCACTGCCATGTGATCGGCAAGACGCGGCCCGCTGCTTCAGAGATGGCGGCGGGTGTGGGAGAAATTCAGATCTGGCGCGATGCCAGAGCGGTGTTCAGCGCGAGTTTGCAGGACCTGCATCAGGTCTGGGACAGCACCAGCTGGAAGATTTGCCAGCAGCGTGACAACACGGCTTGCGCCGATGCCGAACACGCTGCCGCGGGTGATCCCTTGGACCCGGGGCTGCACTTTCATACCGTCATTGCGAGCGAAGCGCGGCAATCCATGCAGTCCGGAGTCATGGATCGCCGCGGCCTGCGGCCTCGCGATGACGAATCCAAAGTGGATAGTCCCGCTCTTCTTCTGTCGCGCCCCAAAGTCGCCGTGCTGCGTGAACAGGGCGTCAACTCGCATGTCGAGATGGCTTACGCTTTCAGCGAGGCTGGCTTCGATGCCTTTGACGTGCACATGACGGACCTGCAGACAGGCCGTGCCAGATTGGAAGACTTCATCGGCGTGGTCGCATGCGGCGGCTTCAGCTACGGCGACACCCTGGGTGCCGGTATTGGCTGGGCGCGCTCCATTACTTTCAGCCCGTTGCTGGCAGATCAATTCCAGGCCTTTTTTGGTCGAACAAATACCTTTGGACTGGGCGTCTGCAATGGCTGCCAGATGTTTGCCGAACTGGCCGACATCATTCCCGGCGCCCAGGACTGGCCGCGCTTCACCACCAATCAGAGCGAACGCTTTGAAGCCCGCCTGTCCATGGTGGAAATACTGGACTCACCGTCGCTGTTCTTTGCCGGTCTCGCCGGCAGCCGACTGCCCATTGCGGTGGCGCACGGCGAGGGCTACGCCAACTTCAGGTACCGGGGCAACGCTGACAAAGCACTGGCAGCGATGCGCTTTACCGACAACCATGGTGCTGCCACCGAGGCCTACCCTTTCAACCCGAACGGCAGCCCGGGTGGTCTGACGGCGGTGACGACGGCCGATGGGCGCTTCACCGCCATGATGCCGCATCCCGAGCGCGTGTTCCGCAACATCCAGATGAGCTGGACCAATCTCAATCCGGATCAGTTCAGCCCCTGGATGCAGTTGTGGCGCAACGCAAGGCGCTGGGTCGGCTAGGACTTTGCGCGCAGGAACTTGCCGATTTCTTCCATCGCTTCGCGACCTTCGGGCAACTCGGGGTGATAGATCTGCCAGACATGAACCATGTGCTGCCAGGTTTGCAGGGTGACAGGCGAACCTGTCGAAATTGCCTTGTTGACGTAGCGCCGGCTGTCATCACGCAGCATCTCGGCTTCGCTGGCGTGCACCAGCAGCGGCGGCAAGTTGGAGAGATCGCCAAATACGGGTGACACCACCGGGTCGCAGG
>CAZZLB010000409.1:0-3271 GCA_964654655.1 uncultured Rhodoferax sp.
GTTGTTGGGCCCTCACCAACAGCAGCAGGCCAAGCACAAAGGTCGCCGCATGAAAAAGCGTCCACACCGGACGCAAGGCGGCCGACTGGACGGTAAGCCATCCCAAGCCCTGCATCGAGGCGGCGGCCAATGCGCCCAGCCCCGAGTAACCCAGGACGCGACCGAACTGGAAACGCCACATGGCGCCCGTCTTGCCAGCGCCAGCGGAGTGTCCGATGCCGGCGCAGGCGGCACCACACATGGCGACGCAGTGCGGACCCCCGGCCACCCCCATCAACAGGGCAGTCAACGCAAGGGAGGCCTGCATCTGAAAGCGCTAAAGGATCTTGGAGAAGCGTGCCGTCGTGCGGTCGGTCTGCAGGTAGCGGTCAAACACCATGGCGACGGCCCGGACAAAAAACCAGCCAGTCGCTGTCACCTCGATGTTGTTCTCGTTGACCTTCACCAGCCCCTGTTCGGCCAATTTCTCCAGCGTCGCCATCTCGGAGGCGAAATAGCTGCGGAATTCGATGGCGTACGCAGTCTCAATGGCATTGAACACGACCAGCCCCTGGCACATCACGGCCATGATGACGGCGCGACGCAGCAGGTCGTCGGCGCTCAGACTCAGACCGCGCACGACCGGAAAACGCCCCTGGTCGAGGAAGTCGCAGTACTCCTCCATGGTCTTGGCGTTCTGGCTGTAGGTGGAACCCACGCGGCCAATCGACGACACCCCAAGACCGATCAGGTCACAGTCCGGCTGTGTGCTGTAGCCCTGGAAATTGCGGTGCAGCCGCCCTTGTTGCTTGGCGATGGCCAGTGGATCGGTAGGGAGTGCAAAATGGTCCATACCGACGTAAATGTAACCTGCGCCCATGAATGCAGCCATGGAGCGCGCCAGCATGGCAACTTTGGCTGGAGCCGTGGGGATTTCGGTGGTCTCGATGCGACGCTGCGGCTTGAAACGCTCAGGCAGATGCGCGTAGGCGTAAAGTGCAATACGCTCCGGTCGCAGCTCCACCACCTGGGCCAGCGTCCGGTCGAACGACGCCGGATTCTGCAGCGGCAAACCGTAAATCAGATCCACATTGATGGAGTCAAAGTTACGCTGCCGGGCAGCCGCCACCAGAGAGAACACCTGTTCGGCTGGCTGCACCCGGTTCACCGACTTCTGTACCGCCGGATCGAAATCCTGAACGCCAAAGCTCAGGCGGTTGAACCCCAGCTCGGCCAGCGTATCGAGTCTCGATGCGTCAATGGTGCGCGGATCGACCTCGATCGAGTATTCGCCGCCTGGCACCAGATTGAAGTTGCGCCGCAACATCGCCATCAGTTCGCGCAATTCATCGTCGCTCAGAAAGGTTGGAGAGCCGCCGCCCAGATGCAGTTGCGATACCGACTGCCCCAGACCCAGCTTGGCGATGTGCAGATCGACCTCACGGGCGAGATAGCTCAGGTAGGGTGCGGCCCGGTCATGGTGCTTGGTGATGATCTTGTTGCAAGCGCAGTAGTAACACAGGTTCTCGCAAAACGGGATATGCACATACAGCGATAAAGGCGTCGCCGAAGCGGCGCCGCCTGTCCTGCGCAGCGCGAGCGCCTGCGTGTAGTCGTCAACCGGAAAACTCTCGACAAAACGGTCCGCTGTCGGGTAGGACGTATAGCGTGGGCCCGACACATCAAAGCGACGCAACAGATCTTCGGAAATAGGTTCAGCTACTGCTGCATTCATGGGTACTCCTTGGCAGAACCTTCGAATATGCCTGAAAACTGGAAAATAGTCTTGATTCCCGTCAAAACCCGCAGGGATTGCAATCCCACAAATTTGACTGATATCAGGACCGTCAGTAAATTGGTGCCAAAATAAGGGACATGAACCCTCAAACCCTCAAAGTAGCCTGCTCGAACTGTAATCTGCGGGAACTCTGCATGCCTGTTGATCTGAGCAAAGAGGAACTTGATCGCGTTGACGAACTGGTTGGAGCGCGGCGCAAGATCAAGAGGGGCACAACGCTTTTCCGCAACGGTGAGAAATTCAACAGTCTTTACGCCATTCGCACCGGGTTTTTCAAGACTTGCGTAGCCTCCGAGGATGGACGCGATCAGGTTACAGGATTTCAGATGGCTGGCGAGATTGTGGGTCTGGACGGCATTGTCAACGACCATCATACCTGCGATGCCGTGGCGCTTGAAGACGCTGAAGTCTGCGTCATGCCGTTTGACCGGATCGAAGAGTTTTCGCGGGAAGTCAGTGCCCTGCAGCACCACGTGCACAAGATCCTGAGCCGGGAGATCGTGCGTGAGCACGGCGTCATGCTGCTGCTCGGAAGCATGCGCGCCGAGGAACGCCTTGCGACCTTTCTATTGAACCTCGTGCACAGACTGCACGCACGCGGATTTTCACAGTCGGAGTTGATTCTGCGCATGACCCGCGAAGAAATTGGCAGTTTTCTCGGATTGAAGCTCGAGACTGTGAGTCGCACCTTTTCCAGGTTTGTCGAAGACGGCATTGTTGAAGTCAAGCAACGCCATGTTCGTATCCTGAGTACCACAGCGTTGCGTGACATCGTGAACCCCAAAGCCCCGATCTGAGCGTTTCCTCAGGGGCACTGACAGTCTTCACTCTTGGGACACGCGCCGGGTCGCTGGTCGGCTGGCAGCGGACAACGGTCAGCTTCAAAAGGCGACTGCGCCAGCATCGCAGTCAATCCGCTGGAGAGCATGGCAATAGCCCAGAAGACGAAGAAGGCCAGGCTGTAGACAGTTTGGCGCGAGAGCTCCAGCGGATGACCAAACCACTGCAGGTCCTGCGGATCGACCATGCCAAAGACCAGTACTTCAAGAATCCCGGCCATCAGAAAGGCAGGCCAGGCAATCCACATCAATCGGCGTGCGAGCATAGTTGACTTTCCAGTGCAATGAGAGGCCGTGCCTCAGGGTTTGACCTCAGGTCTGGCAACCGGAACGATGCCTGTAGCTGCGTGATTACGTGCCTGGACGGCGGGTGCCAGACTGGCCGCGCTGGCGTCCTTTTCCAGTGTTTTGTTGATCTCCAAACCCTGGCGGTAATAGTCCTCGGATACGACAGGATCGATTCTGGTTGCGGCGATGTAGAAGGTCACACAACTGGCGACGACAACCAGCACGGGACCCGCGAGCACGAGCCAGACGTGCCCGAATTTCCACCAGGGAGGATTGTTGTCATGCGTAGTGTTCTTCATTCGAATCCTTATTGCGGTACCAGAAATACCGATTTCTCTGTCAAGTGACCGGGGGTATCAAGCGCCTC
>CAZZLB010000410.1:0-3266 GCA_964654655.1 uncultured Rhodoferax sp.
TGGACGACTTGCGCCTGTTCACCCCCGAGGGTGCGAGTTTTGCCGAGCGGCGCAGTGGCGACCGATTGCCGTTTGCTAGTCGCGAGGAAGACTACCGTGGCTTTGTCTTCAAGCTGGCATTGGCCGACACGTCGCAGCACACCTACTACCTGCGCCTGCAAACCAGCAGCACTTCTTTGCTGACGCTGCAACTGTGGCAGCCGGACCAATTTCATGCCGCAACCAACCTTGAATACACGACGATCGGACTGAGTTTCGGCTTCTTCCTCCTGATGCTGCTTATCAATCTGGCGCTATGGTTTGGCACGCGCGAGGTACTTTACGGCTGGTTCGGTCTGTTCGTTGGCGCCCAGGTGCTGTTCTTCTTCTGTTTCATGGGACTCGCATCACAGTACCTGTTGCCACTCTCACCGAATATTACCGATGCAGCAACAGGCGCCAGCGTGTTGATATTTCTGGCTGTCAGCCCCGCCTTTTACCGGCGCATGCTGCACGTTGAACGCGATCAGCGTTTGATCTTCAACGTCTTTCGCGTCATGGCGGTGCTGCCCTGTCTGCTGCTGGCGTCACTCTTCACAGGCCACTACCCGGAGGCGGCGCGCATGGCCCAGGCATCATCAGGATTAGGCGGGCTGTTGACGCTGTACCTGTCTTTTCAGCTTTGGCGCCAGGGTCGGCAGGAGTCGCCCTACTTGCTGCTTGCCACCGCTTTGACACCGCTGACCAGCGTTGGTGGGGCGCTGCTTTCACTGGGCCTGATTTCGTCGGACCAGTTTACCAACATGATGCAGGTTCAACGCTGGTCACCCCTGGTCGTCACGCTGAGCTTGCAACTCGCCCTGGCGGTGCGATTGCAGAGCGTCAACCAAGCCATACGCCAGGCAGCACGGCATGCACTGCTGGTCGAGCGTGACCGACTGCGCCAGGAAGTCCAGGAGCACGAGGCACGCTGGACCGGGTCAGTAGATGCCATCGGCGAGGGTATTTGGGAATGGGACATGGCCTCGGGTGAAATGCTGAGGTCACGAATCTTCGATGCGGCCTTGGGCTACAGCGAACAGGACTTGCCCATGACCGCCGAGGCTTGGGTTGAGTTGATCCATCCTGATGACCTCGACAGAAATGCCGCCAGTCTGCAAAATTATCTGCAGGGAAAAACTGCGGCCTACGCCATCGAAATGCGCCTGCGCGCCAAAGACGCAAGCTACCGGTGGATAAGCTGTCGCGGCACAGTTGTCATGCGCGACGCCGCCGGGGCGCCAACCCGGATGATCGGCATGCACACCGACATCACGGAACGCAAGGAGATGGAGCAGACGCTGGCTCAACAACATCAGTTGCTTCAAGACGTGGTGGAAAACCTGCCGTTCGGCATGGCTGTGTACGACAAGAATCGTCAGATACTGTTGTCCAATACCAGCCTCTCAAGCGTTCTGGGACTCCCGGCGGAGTTTTTTGAGAAACCAGAACTTTGCTTTGACGACATCATCCGCTTTAACTTTGAGCGTGGCGATTATCCTGAGCAGAGCTTCGATGCAGTCCTGCAGCGCCTTGTGGTCATGCTGGAAGCTGGCAAGCCGGTCACTTTCGAGCGCAATCAGCGCGACGGATCATGGCTTGAGATTCGAGGCAATCCCTTGTGCGACGGTGGCAACCTGCTTACTTACTCGAACATCACCGAGCGCAAGCAACAGGACGAAAAGCTCCAGCGTGCGGAATCCTTGTTGCGGGCCTCCATTGAAACGATTGGTGAAGGATTTGTCATTTTTGACGCAGACGACCACCTTTATTACTGTAATCAGGAATACCTCGATTTCTATCCGACGTCGGCACCGATCATCAAAACCGGCCGTACCTTTGAAGAGATCTTGCGCTACGGCATCGAGCACGGCCAATACCCGGCTGCCGCGGGCTGTGAGGAGCTCTGGTTGGCACAGACGCTGGCGCAGCATCGTCAGGGTGACCTGAATCGGATTCATCAACTCGATGATGGTCGCTGGCTACGAATTCGGGAGCGGCGCCTGTCCAACGGCTACACCGTGGGCTTTCGTGTTGACATCACCGAACTCTACCGAGCCAAGGAATCTGCCGAATGGGCCAACCTTGCCAAGAGCCGCTTCCTGGCCACCATGAGCCACGAAATCCGCACTCCCATGAACGCAGTGCTGGGCATGGCGCAGGTGCTGATGACTGCATCTATATCAGAGGCCAAACGGCTCGACTACGCTCGCACCATTTTCAACTCTGGCCAGACACTGCTGGCGTTACTCAACGATATTCTGGATTTGTCCAAGATCGAGGCCGGCAAACTTGAACTGGAGGCGATTGCCCTGTCTCCCGGGCAACTCATGGTCGAAACAAAGGCCCTGTTTGAGCAGACGGCGCGCGCCAAAGGGCTGAGCATCGAGGCGCAGTGGAGCGGCCCTGATCGGCACTATTTGAGTGACCCGACTCGCCTGCGTCAGATGCTCTCCAACCTTCTGAGCAACGCCATCAAGTTCACCAAGCAGGGCAGTATCCGCGTCGAAGCGTCCGAAGTCGCCTGCAAGCAGGACAGCGTCACCCTGGAGTTCTCGGTCGCTGACACCGGCATCGGCATTGCCAAGGAGCAGCAGACCCTGCTGTTTCAGACTTTCTCACAGGCCGACAGCTCCACCACGCGCAACTACGGTGGCACGGGTCTGGGCCTGTCAATCGTGCGCACGCTTGCGCAGGCCATGGGCGGCGAGGCCGGGGTTCAGAGCGAGGCCGGCGTCGGCTCGCGCTTCTGGTTTCGCATTGAGGCTGAACTGCCTGCAGACGATGCGCTGACTTTGGCGACGCCAGCGGTCCCGGGCGCGGTACCTGACTCAAGCACGCGGCTTGCGCCACTGCTCGGCCGCGTGTTGGTGATCGAAGACAACCCGATCAACCAGGAAGTGATACGGGTCATGCTCGGCCAGATCGGGCTTGAGGTCGCCTTGGCTGACGACGGGCAGCAAGCACTCGATGCACTCATCGCGGGCGAGCGCGCGCAAGTCATATTGACCGACCTGCAAATGCCGGTGATGGACGGCTATACCGCCGCGAAGCGCCTGCGCGAATGGGAAGCGCAGACCCGGCAGAAGCGCCGCCCCATCATCGCCCTGAGTGCTGACGCCTATGTTGGCGTGCGCACGCGCTGCCTGGCTGCTGGCATGGATGATGTGTTGAGCAAACCGGTATTGCACGGCGACCTGTGGGCGGCACTGGGCAAATGGCTGCCAGCAGCACCGCTTGCACCACAG
>CAZZLB010000411.1:0-3258 GCA_964654655.1 uncultured Rhodoferax sp.
TTCTGAGTCCGCACATCGGCGGCGTGACCAGCGATGCCTATGTGAACATGGGTGTGGCTGCCGCGAAGAATTCGCTCGCAGTACTGCAAGGCGCCGATTGAACTTCAGGCCGCTCGCACCCAGTCTTCGCTGTTTTTCCAGAGTAGCGCGGCGAGCTCCGGATCGCGCGCCACCTTGCTCGGATTTCTGCTTCGGCAACTGTCGTAGTAGAGGCCGGTCTCCCCGGCCACACTGGCTGAGGTCGCGCAGTGGAGCGTCGTGGCAGCCCCCTGCTCGGTCGAGATCATGAACAGCTTGATGAGGGAGCGCACCGGCCAGGGCACGCTGCGCCAGACGTCCGATGCCACCACGCCGGGATGCAGTGAGTAGGTGCTGACACCGCTGCCGGCGAGGCGGCGCGCCAGTTCGGCGCTGAACAGCACGTTGGCCAGTTTGGAAACACCGTACTCGGCCACGGCCGAGGCTGAACGCGTGCGCTCCCGCACGGCCTGCCAGTCGATACCCGGTGCACGATAGTGGGCGCGGCTGGCCACCGTGACAATGCGCGCGGGAGCCGAACTCTTGATGCGTTCCAGCAGCAACTGCGTCAGCAGGAAATGCCCGATGTGATTGACACCAAAGGCCAGCTCAAACCCTTCTTTCGTGCGACCTTTGGCTCCCGCCAGACCGGCGTTGTTGATCAGCAGATGCAAGGGCAGCCCACGCGCCAGGAAAGTCTGGGCGCATTGCCGGATTGACTCGAAACTCGCCAGATCCAGCGCCAGCCATTCCATCTTGGCGGTGGGCGCCACCGCCTTGATCTCGTCGAACAGCTCCTGCGTGCGCTCGCGCGAACGGCAGGCCACAAAGACATACATACCCTGCTTCGCCAGCTCGCGCGCCGTGACGCGGCCGATACCAGTGTTGGCGCCGGTGATCAGCGCAACGCGTTGCTGGTCGGTTTGGTTCGCAATCTTGCTCATGCCTGTTTCCCTTCAAATACATCGTCGCTTCGTCATCGCGAGGCCGCAGGCCCCCGCTGTCAGTCATACCACTGACAGCGACATGGCGATCCATGGCTTAAGGGGTCATGGATTGCTTCACTTCGTTCGCAATGACGAAAGCAGAGCGGATTCTCACACGCTCGCCAGCAAACGCAACACTTGATGCCCATAGGATTCGAGTTTCTTGACGCCAAGACCGCTGATGCCCTGCAGATCTTCCAGTGATTGCGGCGCGTTGTGCGCGATGGCGGCCAGCGTGGCGTCGTGAAAGATCACGTAAGCCGGCAAGTTGTGTTCCTTCGCCACTTCGGCACGCCAGGCTTTCAAGGCCAGGTAGCGGCTCTGGGCCTGCCCGTCCAGCGCCGCGGCCAGCGTCGCCGGCACGCTGGCACTGCCGCGTTTGGCTTTGCGCGGCGCCGGCGTCGAGACCGACTCGCGCAATCGCACCGGCACTTCACCCTTGAGCACAGCGCGCGAGGCGTCTGTCAGCTGCAAGGTGTTGAAGGCCTGCGCGTCCACCGCGACTGCACCAATCGCAATCAGCTGCCGCAGCACACCGCGCAGTTGCACTTCGCTGAACTCCGCGCCCAGACCGAAAGTACTCAGACTGTCATGGCCGCGCTGCATCACCTTGTCGCTGCGCTTGCCGCGCAGAATGTCAGTGATGTGAACGGCACCGTAACTGATGCCATCCATCTGCTGCACACGGTAGATGGTACTGAGCAACTTGCGCGCCGCATCCGTGCCGTCCCAGACCGCTGGCGGGTTCAGGCAGTTATCGCAATTCTGGCAAGGCTGACTGGCCTCGCCAAAATATGCCAACAGGCGCACACGCCGGCAGTCGGTGGCCTCGGCCAGGCCGAGCAGCGCGTCGAGTTTGCCACGCAGACCCTGTTTGAATTCTTCTTCAGCCGGACTCTCGTCGATCATGCGGCGCTGATTCACCACGTCCTGCAGGCCGTAGCACATCCAGGCATCTGCCGGCTCGCCGTCGCGCCCGGCGCGACCCGTTTCCTGGTAATAGCCTTCGATGTTTTTCGGCATGTCCAGATGCGCCACAAAGCGCACATCGGGCTTGTCTATGCCCATGCCAAAGGCGATGGTAGCCACCATCACGATGCCATCGTCGCGCAGAAACTGATCCTGATTGGCCTGACGCACCTTGTTGTCCAACCCGGCGTGATAAGGCAGTGCGGGAATGCCCTCGTCGCACAGAAGATTCGCCACCTCTTCGACGCGTTTGCGCGACTGGCAGTAAACGATACCGGCATCGCCCAGGTGCTCGCGCGAGATGAAGCGCAGCAGCTGCTGCGTGGCCTCGCGCTTTTCGACAATCGTGTAGCTGATGTTGGGTCGGTCAAAGCTGCTGACAAACTGGCGCGCCTGCTGCAACTGCAAGCGCTCCAGAATGTCGGCGCGGGTCAGGGTGTCTGCGGTGGCCGTCAACGCCATGCGCGGCACCCTCGGATAACGCTCGTGCAGCACGGTGAGCGCCCGGTATTCGGGCCGGAAGTCGTGACCCCACTGACTCACACAATGCGCCTCGTCGATGGCAAACAGGCTCAGCAGGCCGCGCTCGTACAAGGAATCGAGCTGGGCCAGAAAGCGCAGCGTCGTGACCCGCTCTGGCGCCGCGTACAGCAGCGTCATGTCGGCCCGCAGCAGGCGGCGCTCGACCTGTGTCGCCTCTTCGCCTGACAGGGTGGAATTCAGGAACGCAGCCTCGATACCGGCTTCGTGCAGCGCGCCCACCTGGTCGTGCATGAGGGCGATCAGCGGCGAGATCACCAGCGTGATGCCGAGCCCGGCGCGCTGGCGGGCAATGGCCGGAATCTGGTAACACAGGGATTTGCCACCGCCCGTGGGCATCAACACCAGGGCATCGCCGCCGGCCACCACGTGCTCGATGATGGCTTGCTGCGGCCCACGGAACTCACGGTAACCAAAAACTTCCTGGAGAATGGGCTGGGTAGACAAAGTGAGTGCATTGTCCCATCCGGCAGCGTGCCGGACACCGGGTTTCTACAATAGCCCCATGAAAGCTCCCGTCTACACACGCGCCCAGGCCCTGCCCGGGATTCTGCAGCAACGTATCATGGTGCTCGACGGTGCCATGGGCACCATGATCCAGCGCTTCAAACTGACGGAGGCGCAGTACAGGGGCGAGCGCTTCAAGGACTTTTACAAAGACGTGAAGGGCAACAACGAGTTGCTGTCGCTGACACGTCCCGACGTCATCAGCAGCATCCATGAGCGTTATCTGGGCGCTGGCGCC
>CAZZLB010000412.1:0-1710 GCA_964654655.1 uncultured Rhodoferax sp.
GTGATGATCTGGATCGCGCAAACTGCCGCGCACTTGGCACAACCGGTGCAGAGATCGGCATCCTGCAACACAGAAACCTTGCGCCATCCCTGCAGTTCGAAAGCAAAAAGCCCGGGTTGACAGGCGGCGATGCAGCGGCCACAGCCCGAGCAACGTTCGGCATGGATGTGGGGAATTCGCGCAGCCATTTTTCGGTGTTCACTGGATTGCTGTTTTCATCATAAGTCAATGCGCCTGTTCGTGCAGAGCACTGGGTTATGCTGTCATGGCCTGACAAGGAATACCAGCAATGAGCATCGATAGCGGCGCCCAACTGCGCTCGCTCTACCAGGGCGAGGGTGGTGTGACGCAGATTTTTTCGTCCAAGGTGACGGACTATGTTGCTTCGCGCCCCGACTATCCCGCAGCACTGTTTGAGGCCCTGACTGTTCGGTGCAAACTGCTGCCTGGCGCGACCGTCGTTGATGTTGGTGCCGGCACCGGTCTGCTCACGCAGGGCTTGCTGGAACATGGTTATCAGGTGTGGGCGATGGAACCCAACCCGGCCATGCGCGCAGTTGCCGATCGGGCACTGGCAAGGGGGTCTGGCTATCGAAGCGCAGAGGGCACTGCGGAGTCGCTGCCCATGGCTGACGCATCGGCGGACCTGATCACGGCAGCGCAGGCCTTCCACTGGTTCGATGTGGACCGCGCCCGCCTTGAATTCCTGCGTGTCTTGCGCCCGCAGGGGCAGGTGGCACTGATCTGGAATGATCGCGTCGCCAGCGACCCGCTGCATCTGGCACTGGATGAAATTCTGGATCAACATGGTGGCGCCAAGCGCAA
The DNA here is from genome assembly GCA_964654655.1 of uncultured Rhodoferax sp. GTDB lineage: Bacteria > Pseudomonadota > Gammaproteobacteria > Burkholderiales > Burkholderiaceae_C > Rhodoferax. Next base: position 826 of record CAZZLB010000412.1, read on the forward strand.
CGCTCTGGTCAAGCATGAGGAACGCGGCGATCTGCCCCGGTTCTTTGGTGCCGGGATTCCGACTGAGTTGAGCTGGCCACATGAACACAGTCTGAACGAGACAGGGCTGCTCAGTCTGGCATTTTCCCGTTCCTACATGCCGCAGCGCGACTCTGTGGCTGGAAGGCAAGCGTCGGAGCAACTGCGTCGGTTGTACAGGCGCTTTGCCAGCGATGGGAAACTGGTCGTGCGCTACAACACGGTGGCAATCATCGGTCGACCCGGATAGAGCACGGCCAGCCTTGCAGTTACTGGTAGACCTTTTTCAGCAAGCGTATCAGCGTCTTGCGCTCGCTGGCCGTCAAGTTGCTGGCAACTTCATCTTCCAGTGCGAGCGCAGTGGCTTGGGCCTGCTGCAACAAGGCGATGCCTTCGGCGCTGGCATGAAGTCCGTTGGCGCGGCCGTCGCTGGGATGAGCCCGCTTGTCGATCAGGCCACGCTTCTCCAGCGCGTTGATCATGCCCACCAGATTCGGTGGCAGGATGCCCAGCGTGCTGCACAACTGGCGCGAAGTGATACCCGGGTTGTGCACGATCAGCGAGGCGACCGAAAAGTCAACCGGCCGCAGCTTGTACTGCGCCATGCGCTGCAGGAAAACGTCGATCACCGCCAGCGCGGCGCGGCGTGCGTTGTATCCGAGCAGGGTTTCGACGCAGCTTGGATCGACTTCGTCGATGCAGGGTTCGGCGACAGGGACGGGCTTGACCATGGTGTGCGTTGACTATGGAGCTGCCGGACTTTCGAAGCTGCCTTGCATTAGAGCGGCATCGATGATGGCAAGCCGCGTGGCCAGCTCGGGCATGATCCAGCGCTGCACTGCCTGGGCCGGTGCGCTCCAGCGCGAT
>CAZZLB010000412.1:1810-3254 GCA_964654655.1 uncultured Rhodoferax sp.
TGCTCGATGCCGGACTCGCGCACATAGCCGTGGCCACCGAATACCTGCAGGCATTCGCTGCTGCCGTGAAAAGCCTGCTGCGTGAACAGCGCTTTGAGAATCGGCGTGCTCAGGCTGCACCAGCGCTGCGCGGCCTCGCGGCGCTCCTTGCTCGGGTGGGCCTTGGCGATGTCGAGCTCCAGCGCTGTGCGGTAGGCAATCACGCGTCCGGCGTCAATCCAGGCGCGCTGGCTGTCCAGGATGCGCCGCATCGCCGGGTGTTCGCCGATCAGGTCGGCAGCACTGGCGAGACCGGTGCCAGGCCGTGCCTGCGCCGCCTTGCGCCCAGGTGCGCGCATCTGCCGGCGCTCAAGCGAGTACTCGTCGGCCTTTTGCCAGGCGGCTTCGAGCAGGCCGATGCCCTGCAGCGCCACGTGCAGTCGCGCCGAATTCATCATGACAAACATGGCGTTCAGACCGCGCCCGCTCTCGCCGATGAGCCAGCCCCTCGTTGCTTCAAAACGCATGACGCAGGTCGCACTGCCATGCAGACCCATTTTTTCTTCTATGCGCTCGCAGTGCACGGCGCTGCGCGAGCCGTCCGGCAGGAACTTTGGTACCAGAAACAGGGACAGACCCTTGGGTCCGGGCGGCGCATCGGGCAGTCGTGCCAGCACCAGATGCACGATGTTGTCTGTCAGGTCGTGCTCGCCGCTGGAGATAAAGATCTTGCTGCCGCTGATTTGGTAGCTGCCGTCTGCCTGCGCCATGGCCTTGGTGCTGACCAGTCCCAGGTCGCTGCCGGCATGCGGCTCGGTCAGGCACATGGTGGGCAGCCACTCACCCGTGGCGAGCTTGCCGAGGTAGCGGTCTTTCAGCTCCTGCGTGCCGTGGGCCTTGAGGCAATCGTAGGCACCATGCAACAGGTCTGGCGCCATGGTCCAGGCGTGATTGGCGGCGCTGAGCATCTCGAACAGCATGGCCTCCAGCACAGCAGGCAGACCCTGGCCACCGTCTTGCGGTGCAGCAGCCAGCGCCGGCCAGCCGGCCTGCCAGAAGGCCTGGTAGGCGTCGCGAAAACCCGGCGGCATGGTGACCGTGCCCTCGCTCCAGCGCGCGCCGGTTTCGTCACCAATGCGGTTCAGCGGTGCGATCTCGCTGGCGACAAACTTGCCGGCTTCGTCCATCAGCTGCGCCATCAATTCGGCGTCAACTTCTGCGTGTGCTGGCAGTTCCTGCAACTGACGCTCCGCGTGGACGACCTGCGTCAGCACGTAAAGCATCTCATCGGTACGGGGTTTGAATAGCATTTCTTCAAGCGATGTTGGTCTGGCGCGGATTGATCTTGCAAGTCCGAGTCGCAGGCTTGTGTGGGCCGCAGGCGCTGCGGTGGGTGACTCCGCGGATGTCCCCCGGCCTGCGGCCTCCGCCTTTATTCCGCTGCGTCACCCACCACAACGCCCGT
>CAZZLB010000413.1:0-3253 GCA_964654655.1 uncultured Rhodoferax sp.
TTCCACCTGCTCCGGTGGACAATACCCACAGATTATCATCAGTAAATGAACTTCCAGAATCCTCAAAACGATACAGTGTTTCCGTCTCTACAACGTAGCACAGTTCATTATCGGAACCGCTGGCAGCTTCTGCAGCAGCCACTGTTGCGAATTTGGCGATGCTTACCTGTTCCCAATTCGCAATGTCCGTTGCAAATGCTGCAGATGCTGTGTGTGCCGTGATGCAGCGGTAGACACTTCCGTACTGCTTCACCACATTGCCGACTCGGTACGTCGCTGTGGTGGCCACCCATGCCGGAATATATCCATAATCATCAGCCCTGTCTGCCAACGACTGAACGTTCGCCTCTGTCGCTGCAAACTGCCCACCAAAGTTCGTCGTGTTGAGCGTGATGAGACTTCCCGCTGTGCTGCTTCCGCCACCACCACTCGCAGACCTGAACACCTCAAGGTCTGTCACGGGTGTGACCATCGTACCAGTTCCACCAGCGTTTCCATTGATAATTGCATATCCAACGCGCACGATTTCCAGAGCCTTGGCTTCGGCGGGGAAGGCGAGAATCGACCCCGCTGCAATCGCATTCCGTGCTGCAGTCTCATTGCCGTAGGAGGCGTTATGGAGTGAAGCGATGAAGGTCGGCGTCGAGCTTTGAATCGAATCCTTCACGACTCCAAGCCTGTAGACCACCCACGCGTTCGGAATCGTTGTGAGTGCGTAGGCATCCCCCGTCCCAGAACCCACACCAGTCGCTACGAAACACGTTCCTGCTAGGCTATTCTCTGCACCAACCAGTGTGAAGTTTGTATTTCCCGGAGTGCGAATCTCGTATGCGCGCCCCACAACAAACGCGCCCGCAGCCACGACAGTTGCCGCAGTGCTCACATCTGTTTTAGATGGCAATTGGGAGAGTGCACCATATTGGTACATCTTCCCATCACTGGTTCTGCGCCCAACGACTCTCCAAGTCACCGGAGATGTCGCTGGAATCGTGGAGTCCAACCCGTGGTCTGTGAGCGTGTTTGGGCCTTGGAATGCAATCTCTCGGTTGGTCGCCACCCCGTTGATGGCGAGTGTGGAGTCGCTGCTTTGCAACAGAGCACCAAGCAGATTGTGCCAAGCTGCGCTCACAGCAGTGTTGAATTTTGCGTGGTGATTCTCTTTCGCCACAATGCTGTTAAGATTCTGAACCCATGGCTCAAACAACACAATGTTGTTTTCATATAGAGCGGTACTCGGCGTTGTGGTGGTTCTCAACAAACCTGTGTCGTCAACATACACATAATTCGTTGCAAAATCTGTCAAAACAACGCTCTGTCCTGCAGGCCACACGACAGGAGCAGACTTTATGAGGCCAGCCCCACGCTTTGCGACAGTAAAAGTCCTGGTAGCTGCAACGTAGGTCCAGTAGTCAGCTCCGACCGTGGACCATTCAACAAACCCACTATTTACGAGGTCGAACGGCGTGACCAACGCAATCCCATTTCCGCGCTTGTTGAGCAGCTTATTGGTAGATGCAAGCCAAACCTTTTGTGTGCCATTCACCGCAGTATTCGTGATGTATCCCGTTATCGCAGAAGCCATATTGATATTGACTTCAACTGCTTCATACTCTGTGGCAGTGTCACAGCAATAAATATCACATGTCGCAATGTTTCCAGTCACACGAACTTGATCGCCTTTGGAGGCTCTGAAGCCAGTCGTAGTGTTAGTTGCCTTGTTGATGCAAGCCTGTACCGTGCTTCCTGGAGAAACATTGTTCACTCGAATGAGACATCCCTGCGTTGTGAAACCAGCGGCTCCTGAAACATTGACCTTCCGAGGAATCAGGTTGCCCGATGCATTCTTGGATTCGATGGAAACTTCAATCTGGTTGAGAGCACATCCCTTACCAGTCCCCACAGCTTCATAGGCCACAATGTCTTTTGTCGAGCCATTATATGTTGAGACTGCAGAGATGAAGCCAAGAACTGCAACGACGTTGTTGTTTGGACTTCCCGAACAGTCCTGACGGATTCCAGTGAACGCATAATCATTCGCCGTCGTGAACTGGAAGAAACAATCACTCGCAAGAACAGGAGAAACCCAATCGTTGCAAACTTCACCATCGCTGGCCACAGTGTAAGCCTGACCAATGCGATTGATAGTAGTGATTCCTCCCGCAGGAAATCCGGTTGCTCCGATTTTCCCGACGATGGTAGGCGAGTTCGTCCCGTTTCCAACTCCCACCAAAGCAATGAAGGGCTTGAGCGCCACGTTTTCCGCGAAAACTATAGGCGACAGAAGCGCCACATACTGCTTAGATGGTCCGTTGTCCGTGATAGCTGCGTGCATCGCTGCGATGGTTGGGTAGTCTGCCCCAGCCCCACCGACACGCACGACCTGCGCCACATTGCCTATGATGGCGCTCCAGTTCGTACTGCTTCCGTCGTCTGTTTTCCTGTACACATTTCCATTCGTGGAAATGTACAGAGAGCCTTTCGGTGCATCGACTGCTACGGAACTCGGATCTCCAGTGTCGTTTATAATCTTTGCCCCAGCCTTAAATACCAAGCCTAATGACGCAAGAATCTTTGCGTACTTGCCGAACCAAATTGCAACTGACACAAATAGCCCTCCCTGGACTAGTAGCGCCTAGACGCTAGTTGAGAAAGTTGATGACCAAATCTCCAGTATTGATTGTGCCACTCACTGCTCTGATTGAGAGCCGTGCGCCCGCAGGGATAGTCAGCTCGATGGCTCCTGGTCCTCCTGGTTCAATCCTAAATATCTCTGCCTCTGCGCCACCAGCACCAATCGCCAATCGCACCTGCTCGCCTGACGAGTCAAAGATGTGCATCTTGCGAATTTTCCCAGCAGTGACTGCGACAATTTCAAACCACGCTGCGTCTGTGACGTTGCTCGTGCTGTAGGCTCTCACATACGGAGGGTTTGCCGTTGTGCGTTCGGTTCCGACAGGAGCACCAAGAGCCAAGAGAATATTGTCAAGGACGGTCTTCGCTGCAGACAGCGTGGTCTCAGTAGAAAAGTCTTTCGCCGCCAATGCCGTGGTGTCCAAAAGCACACTCGCGAGCGTGGTTTGTGTGGCGAAGTCTTTCGCCGCCAATGCCGTGGTGTCCAAAAGCACGCTTGCGAGGGTCGTCTCTGTCGCGAAGTCTTTCGCTTCAATCAACCCAATACCTAGAAGCACACTTGCGAGAGTCGTCTCTGTGGCGTAATCCAAACCCAACAGTGCCGTGGTGTCTGCGAGGATGT
>CAZZLB010000414.1:0-3253 GCA_964654655.1 uncultured Rhodoferax sp.
TTTGAAGAAATGAAGTACATATTCCATGGTGGGAAAAGAACAACACAGGTACCAAGAAGCCGAGCAAATATACAGGCGGTACCTTGCCATCGTGGGGGTTCTCGGACCAAACCATCCGCGCGCTGCCACTGTCATACTAAATCTCGCCGAGGTGTTGGAGGCCCGAGGTCGTAAGGACGATGGCGTCACCCTTGTGCGCAGGGGAACGTGCATACTTCAAAGCGAACGCTGATAGGGAACAAAGGAGTCATTAAACATGCCGCGTATAGCCATCGAAACTACTACTGGCCCATTGGAGTACACAGTTTCAAGTCGGTTCAGCTACCGATTCTCACGGTATCTGGTGCTTCCGCGTATTACGGAAAGCGATGAATTCAAAAGCGGTCAACCGTTCCAACTGTCCCCAATGATTCAGGCGATAACAAACGAATACTTGACGCAAGACGAGCAGCAGGATGCGTATCTACGACCAAACGGAATGCCCGAATCTGTATTTGATTCCATTCGTTGGTATGTTCGATACGTCGGGAGGGAGAACAACGTTATCGAATTTGTTGAACGTGGCTGGTATCGCATGCCAAGCGGAGAGTCGGCGACGCCGAGTAGTGACGATGGGATTGATGAAGAAATTGCTGAAGAGGCTGGCCCAACAACTGACGGATGGATCTATGCGTTTACTTTCCCTGAACTAATTAGGAACGAGCCGTTCCCGATCAAGATTGGCATGACCATTCGTGACGTTGAAGAACGCGTCGCTGACCAATGCAAAGGATCTGCCATTTTTAGTCCACCAAAAATTCTTAAGTCTTGGAAAGTGCAAAAAGTATCGCTAACGGAGCGCACTGCGCAGAACCTGTTGAAGCTGTCTGGGCAGTGGAAGTCTGAGGCGCCCGGCGCAGAGTGGTTTGTCACTACGATGGTCGAAATTGAACGCATTATCGGAATTGTCCAGAGAGAAACACGCTGACCCTTTAAGGCGTCTTCATCTCCACGCTCCAGGTTCGGTAGCTTACGGGCGGCAAGAGTTCGCCCATCAAGTTCGTGTGACCTGCGCCTCGTACGATGGCGTGTGTACGTCCTTCGTTTAGATGCGCGGCCGAATAGGGCTGTTGGCTCCCTCTTCCGCCCGGCGGGGCGGGAGAGGGCGGGGGGTATGAGTGGGGAAAATGGAAGTCAGGCGTTGAACTGCAGGGCGGCGAGGCCGGCGTAGACGCCGCCACGGGCTACCAGTTCGGCGTGGGTGCCTTGTTCCACCAACTGACCGTGGTCCAGCACCACAATCAAGTCCGCTTTTTGAACTGTGGCGAGCCGGTGTGCGATGACGAGCGTGGTGCGACCTTGCATGGCGCTCTCCAGCGCTGCCTGCACCATGCGCTCGCTCTCCGCGTCGAGGGCGCTGGTGGCTTCGTCGAGCAATAGCAGTGGCGGGTTCTTCAGGATGGCGCGGGCGATGGCGATGCGCTGGCGCTGGCCGCCCGAGAGCCGCACGCCGCGCTCACCCAAAAAAGTGTCGTAGCCCTCGGGCAGGGCGGTGATGAACTCGTGCGCAAAAGCCGCCCGGGCAGCGGCCTTGACCTCGGCATCGCTGGCTTGCGGCCGGCCGTAGCGGATGTTTTCCATCGCGCTGCTGGAGAAGATCACTGCATCCTGCGGCACGATGCCGATGCGCTGACGCAAATCATGCAATGACATCCTGCGATTCTCGATACCGTCGAGCACGATGCGGCCCGAGGCCGGGTCGTAGAAGCGCAGCAGCAGCTGGAACACCGTGCTCTTGCCGGCGCCGCTAGGACCCACCAGAGCAACTGTCTGACCGGATTGAACCTGCAATGAAAAGTGACTCAGCGCAGCCTGTTTGGGACGCGATGGGTAATGAAAATCCAGGTCTTCAAAAACAACTTCGCTGCCGGCCAGCTGAAGTGGTGCGGGGACCGGATCAGGCGGCGAAGTGATGGGCGAGCGGCTTGCCAGCAATTCCATCAGCCGCTCGGTGGCACCGGCAGCGCGCAGCAAATCGCCATAAACCTCGCCCAGAATCGCAAAGGCGCTGGCCAGGATGATCACATACATCACGGTCTGGCCCAGATCGCCAGCGCTGATGCGCCCGGCCACAACGGCCTGTGTGCCCTGGAACAGGCCCCAGAGCAGGGCGGCGGAAGTGGCGATGATGACGAAGGCCACCAGCACGGCGCGCGCCTTGGTGCGCCGCACGGCGGTCCGGAAAGCGTTGTCGGTAGAGGTGTTGAAGCGAGCCGACTCGCGGCCTTCGGCGGTATAGCTTTGCACCACGGGAATGGCGTTGAGTACCTCGGCTGCGATCGCACTGGAGTCGGCAATGCGGTCCTGGCTGGCCCGCGAGAGCTTGCGCACGCGCCGGCCAAACCAGAGCGCCGGTACGACCACCAGCACCAGCACACCCAGCACCTGGAACATGACGTAAGGGTTGGTCCAGATCAGCATGGCAAGTGCGCCTATGCCCATCACCGTGTTGCGCAGACCCATGGAAAGCGAGGAGCCGACCACCGTCTGCACCAGCGTGGTGTCGGCAGACAGGCGCGACAGCACCTCGCCGGTCTGTGTGGTTTCGAAAAATTCGGGGCTTTGCTCCAGCACGTGGGCATAGACGGCGTTGCGCACGTCGGCCGTGACACGCTCGCCGAGCCAGCTGACCATGTAAAAGCGTGCTGCTGAAAACAGACCGAGTGCCACCGCGACCGCAAAGAGCGCAACAAAGTGCTCGCGCATGGCCATCACCTGCGCGCCCTTGTCGCTTTGCACCAGACCGCCGTCGATCAGGCTGCGCAGGGCGACGGGAAAGGCCAGCGTCGCTACTGCCGCCAGCACCAGAAAAACCAGCGCCAGACCAATGCGACCCCGGTACGGGCGCAGAAAAGGCAGCAGGCCCGAGAGGGCGCGTGGTGATGCCGTGGCCGGTGCGGAAGGACGTGTAACGCTGCTCATGACGCGAAGTGTAGCCAGAATTTGAAAAAACCGTTGCCATACCAAACAAAGCCTTGACAATAATTGCCTAAGCAAATAATATCGCGGACCCTATGCCAAAGTCCGCCAATTCATCGCCCTTGCCACTGACCGGCACAGCGCCGCCCATCGCTGCCGCGTTTTACCGAGCCCAGGGCTATCGCCCGGAAGACAGCGTTGGCTTGCTGATGCGACGCGTGCTGTCCGGTCTGGCGCACGAGATTGAGCGTCAACTCGAAGCCAGCGACCTTACGAACGCCCAGTGGGTGCCCCT
>CAZZLB010000415.1:0-3252 GCA_964654655.1 uncultured Rhodoferax sp.
AGCTACAGCGCGGATGCAAGCGGCACAGCCAACGCCCTGGTCACCGACAGCAAGACGGGTCTGACTTGGCAGCGCTGTAGCGCAGGCCAAAGCTTTGCGGCCGGTACCTGCAGCGGCACGGCCAACAGCTATACCCACGAGGAAGCCCTGGCCTACGCCAAGACCCAAACGGGCTGGCGCCTGCCCAACGTGAAGGAACTTTCGAGCCTGGTCGACACCGGCTATATCGGGCCAGCCATCCATAGCACCGCTTTCCCTGCGACGCCGTCCTTCTACGCCTGGGCGTCGTCACCCTACGCCAGCGACCCGACCAACGCTTGGGCGGTCTTGTTCGCCGAAGGCAGCGTGAGCGCCATCAGCCGCGTCAATACGGCCCACGTTCGTCTGGTGCGATAGCCGATGAAGGTGCAGTCCAGGTTCAGGGAAGGACTGGCACTGCATCAACAAGGAAAGTTGGTACAGGCCCAGCAAATCTACCAGCAAATTCTCAAAGTCCAGCCTAGGCACGCCGACGCACTGCATTTTCTGGGCATGCTTGCACGCCAGACCGGAAGCCCGGCTCAGGCGGTTCAATGGATTGGCAAGTCCCTGGAGATTTTTCCGGACAACGCGGCTGCCTGCTCCAACCTGGGCAATGCGCTGAGTGACTTGAAGCGTTACCCGGAGGCCATCAAGAACTACGACAAGGCGATCGCCTTGCAGCCCAACCATGCCGAGGCTTACTCGAACCGCGGCGTTGCATTGAATGCGGTGAAGCAGCACGAGGCTGCAATCGAGAGTTACGACAAAGCCATTGCGCTGAAACCGGATTTTGCGCAAGCCTGGTACAACCGTGGCATAGCCCTGAATGCCTTAGAGCGCCGCCAGAAAGCCGTCGAGAGTTTTGACCGGGTTGTAGCCATCAGCCCGGTGCATGCCGAGGCCTGGTGCAACCGTGGCGACGCCTTGCAGGCGCTGGAGCGGCAGCAGGACGCCATTGACAGCTACGACCACGCCATCGCCCTTGCACCAGACTATGCGGATGCGCATTGCAATCGCAGCATTGCCCTGCATGGCCTGAAACAATATCAGGCCGCTATCGACGGTTACGACCGGGCCATTGCCGTCAAGCCAGACCATGCCGAAGCCTACAGCAACCGTGGCAATGCGCTGATGGAACTCAAGCAGCAAGAGCAAGCCGTCGAAAGTTACGATCAGGCGATTGCGCTGCAGCCAGCCTACGCGCAAGCCTACAGTAACCGCGGCATCAGTCTGAATCACCTGCGCCGACACCAGGAAGCCATCGACAGTTGCGACCAGGCCATCTCCATCCAGCCGAATTTTCCGCAAGCCTGGTGTACCCGCGGCAATGCCCTGCTTGAGTTGAAACGATACCAGGCCGCCATTGACAGTTACGACCGAGCACTGGCCGCGCAGCCCGAAAACACGGAAGCCTTGTGTCGACGCGGCGTCGCGCTGCATAACAGAAAACAGTATCAAGACGCCGTCGAAAGCTACGATCAGCTTATCGCCATCCAGCCCGACCATGCGGATGCCTATTTCCACCGTGGCAATGCCCTGATCGAGTTGAAACGGCATCTGGAAGCAACAGCCAATTTCGAGCACGCCATTGCACTCAAGCCAGACCATGCCGATGCCTATTCCAACTATGGCATTGCGCTCAATGAATTGAAGCGGCACCAGGATGCCATCCACAGTTTCGATCAGGCCCTTGCCCTCAAACCTGACTCTGCATCGGCCTACAACAACCGTGGTTGCGCCCTGATAAGCTTGAAGCAGCATCAGCTTGCTGTTGACAGTTACGACAAAGCCCTTGCGATCGAGCCCGACAACGCAAGTGCCTGGTGCAATCGCGGCGTTGCGCTGGTTGACCTGAAGCGGCATCAGGCAGCGATTGAAAGTTACAGTCAAGCCATTGCCCTGCAGCCGGACATGGCGTTCCTGCACGGACCCAGGCTGCACATCAAGAAGCTCATCTGTGACTGGCGCGATGCAGATCGCGAGGTGGCCGAGCTGCTGACGAGAATTGAGCACAATGGGCAGGTGTCGACCAGTTTTTCGGTTCTGGCACTCAGCGACTCCTGCCGCTTGCAGCGCCGCGCTGCAAAGATATGGGCCAATGACAAGTTCCCCCCCAATTTCGAATTGGGAAGCATCCCCAAGCGCGGCAAGCGCGACAAGATTCGCATCGGCTACTTCTCGATGGACTTTATGAATCATCCGGTGTCTTACTTGACCGCAGAACTGTATGAAACCCATGACCGGGACAAGTTCGAGATCTACGCATTCTCTTTTGGAGTAAATACCAAAGACGAGATGCGGACCAGGCTGGAGGCCGCGTTTGACAAATTTGTCGATGTCTGGAGCAAGTCCGAAAGAGAAATTGCCGAATTAGCCAGGGAAATGGAGATCGACATCGCTGTTGATCTGGCCGGATTCACAGGCGCCTCCCGCACCGGCATCTTTTCCCGCAGAGCAGCGCCACTGCAAGTCAATTACCTCGGCTATCCAGGCACCATGGGTACAAGCTACATCGACTATCTGATTGCCGACCCGCAACTGGTACCCGAAGAAGCACAAGCCCATTACGCTGAGCAGATCGTTTACCTGCCCAGCTTTCAGGCCAATGACAGCAAGCGCCCCATATCCGGCAGGGTGTTTAGCCGCGAAGAACTGGGCCTGCCGCAAACCGGTTTTGTTTTCTGCAATTTCAACAGCCTCTACAAGATCACCCCTGGCACCTTTGATGGCTGGATGAGAATTCTGAAGCAGGTTGACGGCAGCGTTCTGTTTCTGTTGGCAGACAACGAACTGGCCGCCACCAATCTGACAAGGGAAGCTGCTCAGCGCGGCGTCGACGCGAATCGATTGGTCTTTGGCAAACGACTTGCAAGCGCCGAGTATCTCGCCAGGTACCGCGCGGCCGATTTGTTTTTGGACACCTTCCCCTTCAACGCGGGAACCACCGGCAGCGACGCCTTGTGGGCGGGCCTGCCGATGCTCACCCTTACCGGCGAGGCCTTCGCCAGCAGAATGGCCTCGAGTTTGCTCAGCGCCATTGAGCTGCCGGAACTGATCACCACCACGCAGGAAGATTACGAGGCACTGGCGGTTGCGCTGGCCTTGAACCCTGAGCGGATGCAGGTAATACGGCAAAAGCTGGCGCGCAATCGCCTGAGCACAGCGCTGTTTGACACGCCACGCTTCACCCGGCACCTGGAAGACGCCTACACGCAGATGATGGAGCGCTAT
>CAZZLB010000416.1:0-3245 GCA_964654655.1 uncultured Rhodoferax sp.
CGTTTGCATGAAGTGTCTAGTGTCACCACGTCTGCATGACGCCGGCCACTCCCGGCGACGGACTTCCCAGCATGAACCCCTGTCTGCCGTCCGGTGGGCCTGCGAGTAGGTCTGAACAACGCGGGGGCGTCCGATGACTGAATCCTCGCCATTACCGACGGAATTTGGCACGCTGTATCTGAACGCACTGATTCAGGCTCTACCTCTGCTATCTGATTTACAGCGTGGCATTCTTCGCGTTTTGATCGAATCGCCCGAGCACACAGCCAGCGCCGGTCAATTGGCACGCGAACTTGGCGTGCATCACGTCACGGTAAATTCTGAATTCGCGAATATGGGTCTCAGGGTCGTAGGGCTTATGGGCATGACCGCAGACAAGACATTCAGGCTGTATCCAAAACATTGGCAGATTCTGGCCCTGAAGGGTGTGGGCAGTACATCAAAGACGTTCTTCTGGCAACTGCGTCCAGAGGTTGTCAGTGCTTTGGAGAGATTAGGTTTTACCAGCGAGTCAGACTTGACGAGGGACGAGCGTGCCGTGGCAACCACGCTGACCGAGGGCGAATCCTCGGTTACTACGGAAACCCTGCGCCGAAACGCCCTCGCGCGCGAACTGTGCCTGAGCCATCACGGGCCTGTCTGCAAAGTTTGTGGGTTGGATTTCAGAATCGCGTATGGCGCTGAATTTCGTGACTGCATTCATGTTCACCACCTGAACCCCATGGCGCAAGCCACGGGTCTGCGGGTGGTCAACCCCAATACCGACTTGGTGCCGGTTTGCCCAAACTGTCATGCCGTTATCCATGCGAACGGCAAGTTCCGGACCTTGGATGCAGTGAATGCATTGATGCAATCCAAGCGACAGCAATGAAACCGGCGAGCTAAATGTCAATGGCTCGCCTGCGCTCACACCTTTTGTCTGACTGCAAGCTCATCAGTCGAAAGAAGCTCCAATTCTTCCGCCCAAAAGTCACACAACCATCTCACAGTTCCGTCGGTCTCCACCAACTCCACTGGAAATTTGTCGGGTAAGCCCCTTGCATGCAACACATCCACGACTGTTCCGACGTCACCGACCCGAGGAAGTTGACCACAGTCAGTCTCACCGAACCAGTTGTGCTTGGCGTCGAGCAGCACCCGGATTCGAACCACGGAAAAAGGTTGTATTGCTTCTTGCATGCTATGAGATGGTTGATATATTGTGCATTTTCCTCCTCTCAGCACATCGAACGCCGTTTGCCAAATCGAAGCGTCGTACTACACTGCCGACACCATGAGCGCTGAAACCCTTCATTCCTCACCTGTCCTGAACGCTGCGCGAGATTTCGCCAAGCGTGTGGGGTCGGGATGGCCGCTACGCGGCGCACTTCTCTTTGGTAGTCAGGCGCGTGGTAGTGCCCACGCCGGCAGTGACACGGACGTCGCCATCCTACTGAGCGGCGAGCCGGGCGACTTTGTAGACACCAAACTGGCGTTGGACGATTTGGCATACGACGTGTTGCTGGAGTCCGGCATTCGTATTCAGCCGCTGCCAATCTGGGAAAGCGAATGGGCGCATCCAGAGGAGTACAGCAATCCCCGCCTTCTTCACAACATCGCACGAGAGGGGCTTCCGTTGTGACCCCGCAAGAATTGCTACTCAAGGCAAACCAGGCTCTCAAGTCCGCCCAGTTATTGCTGGCAAGCGGAGATGTGGACGGTGCGTGCAACCGTGCTTACTACGCGATGTTTGACGCCGCACGGGCCGGATTGATCGCAGTCAGAGCGCCTGTCGAAGCTGAGGTTGCACGAACACACAGCGGTTTGATAGCCGCATTCAGTTTGCATCTGGTCAAGTCCGGTCTTGTTGCGGTAGAACACGGGCGTGCTCTGAACAAAGTAGAAGACTTGCGCTTGATAGCAGATTACAAGGGCGATCCCGTGACTGCGGACAAGGCAATGTGGGCGCTCGAACAGGCGGTGGCTTTCGTTGCGGTTATCGATGAGATGCTCAAGTCAGGCTCAACCTAATCGCTCTTTTCCATGCCCACCAGATTTCATACCCGAAAGCACGTACGGTTTGTGGATCTGCCGCGCCACAAAAGGCGCAACGCGGTAATTCGTTTGGGTTGGAAAATTTCACGGCAATCGGACGGACTTAGCTTCTGGACAGACCATTTGCTAAAAGACCCGGAGGATCCGCATCGCGTTCACCGCTGGGTTGACGTGTATTTTCTGGGCACGGATCCGTTTACTTTGTGGAACGCCGAGTTCATCACGACGCAAATGGCGGTGGAAGATGAAATCCACTCACTGGCCTTTGAAGCTGTCTATGCTGCGCTGAACGCTGACGAGATCAAGCGCGAATTTGCCTTCGAGAGCAGAGTCATTCCACCCAAACGGCCCGGCGCCCCACGATCGGTGCAATGGGTGCCGAGACCAGACCGGCAATACGCTCAATTTGAAGGTCGCACCTTCAATCAGGAATGCGAGCGACTGGAAGCGCTCTACCTCGCCACCGACGCACCGGTCATTGGCGAGCGTTTTGTCACGGATCGCAGCTATGCCTATGGCATCGGCCTACACGCCGTAGTAGACGAGGTCACTTTCGATGGCGCAGCAATCGAGCGAACCATTCAGCGCTTTCGAGACCTGGGCGAACGCGACTGGCATGCCGCCTAAGCCCGACATACGACACATCGAAAGGTCATGGAATGAACACTTCGCCTAAAGCAGTTCGCTTCGACGACGACACCTTGTGGGTAAGTCTGTCTGATGGCCGCACCATCGCCGCGCCTCTGGCATGGTTCCCCCGCCTGCTGGAAGCCACGCCAGAGCAACGTGCGGAGGTCGAGATGAGCAGGAATGGCCTTCATTGGGACGCCCTGAACGAGGATATTTCGGTGGCAGGGTTGCTGGCGGGGCAACCAGATTTATCGCGTCGCGCGACGCACCCGGCCGCTTGATTTGTCGCAGTGTCTGGATCTGCCTGTATCAACATGCCCACCAAAACCTTCACCAGCGGCCGCATCCGAAAGGCCGATTACGATCCCGCATCGCGCCAGCTGGACCTGCACTGGGACAACAAGTCCGTGCTGGCCTACAAGCATGTTCCGCACGAAGTCTATCGGCGGCTTTGCAGCGCGCCCAACCCGGCAAGCTATTGGGAGGACCGGATCGCGGACGAATATCCGAAGGGCACGCCGATAACCTCTGGTGCCGCTGACGATGGCGCCAGGAAATTCAAAGACCTCTTCGGCAGCGCG
>CAZZLB010000417.1:0-3244 GCA_964654655.1 uncultured Rhodoferax sp.
AAACTTTTCTGCGCTCCAGCTCCATGACTATTCCAGGCTGTGTGGCAGATGCCGGCTGGCTTGAATTTGCTGACCAACTCGACACACTGATGCATACAGCCCGTGCGGAATGGAAAGCCCCCAGACGATCACGCTCGATTGTGGAAGTGCTGGAAGAAGTGACTCAGCCTGGCCGTGAGTTGCCCGTTATCGGTCAACACTATCCCGCCGCAAGCGATAGCCAGGTCGTGCCACATTTGCACTTTGCACAACAGCGCTTGCAGCCGCAGTGCAGCGACACCAGCTACCATGAATTTCAACTCGTGTTGCCCAGTGTGGAGAGCAGTTATTTCAGCCCCCACTTTTTGGCCCGCAACGTCTTTGCCTGGCTGCGCGTGACGCGTTACGTGGACAAGCTTCGAGGGCCAGTGCTGGTGCTTGATGACGTCGGCAGCGACTGGGTAGCGTCCAACACTGGGCAGGATTCGTCTAAGGTATCGGCCACAAGTGAGTCCCGGATTCCAACGTACCCGGTGGCCGGGCAATGGCTCGAAATCGCCCTTGAGGCATTTCTGGCTATCGCTGCCAAAATGGAATGCAAAACGGTGGCGTGGATGTCGTGGGAAATTCAGCACCGCCTTAACCCGAATCTGCCCTCGCCTGCGACTCAATCTTTAATCGGCAAGGACATTCCAGATCTATTGCAGCGTCTGACTGAAAACCAGATGTTGATGTTGCTTGAGATCGACTTGGAGTACCCGACATGGCAGCGTGCGGATCCTGTGGCAAATGCAACAGTTTCCCAAGGTACACCAGTGTCAGAATCACTGCCAGGATATTCCCTGATGGAGATTGGTTTGTTTGGTGATGCCACCGAAACGCAAGATAACGACGAGCCCACGGACGGCCCCGGTCATGGCAACCATTGGGAGACGCTGTACACCCTGGAACGATTGACCAGCGAGGTGATAAGTCGAGACTTGCAGGATTCCAAACTGATCAGCGAATACCCTTGTGTCGATGTCGTGAATGGCACTGACCGCACTGAGACTGTCTGCTGCCTGCGCTGGGGCGATGAGCGGATTGCCCATGACTTGCTGGTGGTCAGTAACGGCGAGTCTGAATCGCGCCAGTTCTTCAGCGCCTATCCTGTGGCGCTCGATGGCATTCGCCACACGGTTGAACTCGATCACTTTGCACCTTGGCCATACGGCATTGAAGCCTGGGCTTACGGCAATGTCAGTCAAGGAACGCTCGCGCTGTGTTTTTTTGATACGCAGTATTACGCTGGCAGTGCCGCCTACCAGCCTGGGCAATTGCTCGACGTATCGCTGGCCGCTTGGGCCTATACGCTGCACCCCATCGCATTGCGCAAATTTGAAATCCAGGAGGGTCCGCTGTGGGCCATGACGCGGCAGCAGCGCCTGGACGACGGTGAGTCTGAAGAACAAGCCAGCCTGCCCGTTGACATCCACATGACCGGAGCCAGCATCTTCCTGCCGCGCTTGGGCAAGGTGGCCCCGGATGAGTCTGAGTTTCAGGGAGTCATCAGCGCCATCGACACGATTGCGCATGATGGGCAGCTTGTCTATCGGCTTGAAATGGTGGTGGCGCGGCCGGATGCTGACGAATTCAAACTGGCGGTGTATGCGTCGGAGCATGTGCTTGACGGCTACGTGCCGCGTCTGGGTGAAGATGTGCAAGGTGTCCTTTGGCTGCAAGGCCAGATCATGGGTCTGCATCCATCCGCACATGGCGATCAAGAATGATCCCTGCCAACGCAGATGACCCTGTTTTCCGGCCCCCGGCAACGGGCAGGTCCAGCCTGCTCATGATACGCCAACTCTGCTTGCTTAAAATATGGCTTTAAGTGCATAATTCAGCATGAGTTGGGATGTCCTGTTTCACGACGACTTTGCCTCCGAGTTCGAGGCATTGGCCAAACCTTTGCAGGACGAGTTGCTGGCGCATGCCCTTTTACTGCGCGACTTCGGGCCGAGGTTGGGCAGGCCGACAGTGGATACGTTGAAGGGTTCGAAGCACACCAACATGAAGGAAATGCGGTTTGCATGGGTTGGAGAAGTATGGCGCGTGGCATTTGCATTTGATCCCAAGCGCCAGGCAATTTTGCTGGTCGGTGGCGATAAGGGAGGCGCGGATCAACGACGCTTTTACAAACGTCTGATCGCAACCGCTGACGACCGATTTGACGGGCACCTCGCATCATTGAAGGCATCATCCAAGGAGCAGCAGCATGGCAAAAAAACTTGAACAAATAATGGCGAGTCTGCCCGCAAAACGCAGGGCAGCGATCGAGGCACGCGCGACCAATTTGGCAACCTTGAAAGACTTGCGCCAAGCCGTTGAACAGACTCAGCAGGAGCTGGCCGCCACCTTGGGTGTAGGGCAAGACACCATTTCGCGCCTGGAAAAACGCAGCGACATGCTGCTGTCTACGCTACGCCGCTACGTCGAGGCGATGGGCGGCAAACTGGAACTGGTGGCGCAGTTCCCGGACCGCCCACCCATGGTGATTGACCATTTGACGCCGACAACCATTTGCTCCAATGTGACGCTGGCGGGACAGTAAGGGGCAAATAGCCACCACTTTTGACCACACTGCACAACTGACCTGCTGTCCATCACCGAAGACCAAATTAACTCTCCGACTTGGTGTTCCACCCATTCCACAATATCGCAAGCTCGTCCAACGAAGGAACTGAATCGAACTCTGATTTATGAGCACGCGCATTAGCGATGTCGATTCGCACGTCAGCAAGAAATTTCCTGAAATCCGGATTTTCCTTGGCCAGTTTGTTCGCTCCGTCCCAATCGATCGAGTCCTTGCCTTTCGCTGGAAAAAGGACCTGGCTGTGCTCAGGATCTGACCTGCCCCCTACTGCCATACCAAGTTTGAGTAGGAAGTCCTGGTTGCAAGGTTAATCGATTTCTGAGGGGATTGATGAATCCTGAGTTGCATCGCCAGCGCGCTGGCGATGCAACTCGGCGAACCTGGCCGGTGGCATGCGACCGATGCTGCCATGTGGTCTTACCTCGTTGTAGTCCTTGCGCCAGTTGCTTATGACCAGGCGCGCCTGGTGCAGCGTCTCGAACCACTGCTCGTTGAGACACTCGTCGCGGAACTTGCCGTTGAAGCTTTCGATGTAACCGTTCTGCATTGGGCGTCCCGGCTGAATCAAGATGTGTTGAATGCCATGGCTGCTGGCCCATCCCATGAACGCCCGACTGGTGAACTCCGGCCCGT
>CAZZLB010000418.1:0-3238 GCA_964654655.1 uncultured Rhodoferax sp.
TGATCACCGCGTCAGGCCCGTGCTGCAAACTCCTCGAACTCCTGAATCGATAACGGGCCGCTGAGCAGATAGCCCTGATAGCTATCGGATCCCAGTTTGTGCAGGAACTCTCTTTGTGCCTCTGTTTCAACGCCTTCAGCGATGACCGACAGTCCCATGCTCTCGGCCAGCGCAACAATCATTCTGGCGATTGCTGCGTCATCGGGATCCGTAAGGATGTCTCTTATAAAGCCCCTGTCGATCTTGAGTTGATCCAGCGGCAGGCGCTTGAGGTAGCTCAGCGACGAGTAGCCGGTACCGAAATCATCTAGTGAAAAGCCAACGCCGTTGACTTTCAGGGCATTCATCTTGACGATGATGTCCTCTACATTGTCCACCAGCATGCTCTCGGTAAGTTCAAGCTTGAGGCGTTGTGGATTAGCACCTGTTTCCTGCAAAATCGAGAGCACATCCTGCACGAAGTCGCTTTGTTTGAACTGACGCGCACTCACGTTGACCGCCATCGTGAGATTCGCTCGCTCGGGCCGGGTCGCCCACATTGCAAGTTGCCGGCAAGCTGTCTGCAGGACCCAGCGGCCCAGCGGCAGGATCAGGCCACTGGATTCGGCAATCGAAATGAACTCCTGCGGTGAGACCAGACCACGCTGGGGATGCAGCCATCGCACCAATGCCTCTACGCCAATCAGACGGTGATGTCCGGCGCCTTGCGCCTGGTAATAAAGAAGGAACTGGCAATTGGCGACGGCATCGCGCAGGTCAGCCTCCAGAGCGGCACGATTGGCCACTGCAGTTAGCATCTCTGGCTCGAAGAAGCGCAGAGTGTTGCGCCCGGCCGTTTTGGCCTTGTACATGGCCAGTTCAGCGCGTTTGAGAGGTTCTTCGACGTGTTCGCGCTGATTGCCACCAAAGAGGGTCACACCGATGCTGGCCGCGCTGTAGGCACGGTGGCCATCCAACTCGTACGGATCGAGCAATGCACCAAGGATCTTGGTGCCCACCACATGGGCCTGCGCGGCCGCTTGCTCTGTGGCACTGCTGAGTTCCTGCAGCAATACAACGAATTCATCGCCGCCGAGCCGCGTGACGGTGTCACCTTCGCGTACACAGGCGATCAGTCGCTGGGCGATTTGTTTGAGGAGCAAGTCTCCCATGTCGTGACCCAGCGTGTCGTTGATGGTCTTGAAATCGTCCAGATCAATGAACATCAGCGCGTGCTGGTGACCGTGACGGGAGGCAGCAGCCAGTGCCTGCTCAATCCGGTCCATCAGCAACCTGCGGTTGGGTAGCCCGGTCAAAGCATCGGAGAAGGCCAGGGCCTGGATCTGCTCTTCGGCCCGCCTGCGCTCCGTGATATCCGCGCCGACCCCGCGGTATCCCTTGAACACACCCGAGGCATCGAATATCGGTTCGGCACTCATGGTCACGTAATGCTTCGGGCCGCCGCAGTAGACTCGTCCGATCTCAAAATTCCGGAATGGCTGGTGCGCCTCCGTGATTTCTTCGAGTCGCCTTAAATCCGACTCGTCCCAGACAATGCCTGGCGCTTCACGGCGCGTATGCCCCAGAAAGGTGTTCAGCTCGATGTCTGATTGCCCGGTATTGGGCCTGGACATGCTGGTGAATCGCAGATGTTCATCCTGCTCCCAGTACCAATCGGCCGACAGGCCGGTCAGCGCTTGATAGCGAGCCTCGCTTTCCCGAAGCAGTTCTTCACTTTTCTTGGAGTCAGTGACATCAAGGCATAGTCCAGACATGCGAACTGGCTGGCTGTGGGCGTCGTAAACGGTGTCACCGTAAGCCGCAATCCAGCGCAGGGTTCCGTCTGGCAGGACGATTCGGTACTCATTGAACAGCGCCCGATGATCTTGAATGGCATTGTTGATATTTGTCTCGGCGGTCTGCAGATCCTCGGGATGGATCAACTTGCGCCAAACCTCAAAACTTGCCTTCGTCGTCGACGATGTGAGGCCAAAAAGGAGGAATAGTTCGTCTGACCACACCAGTTCACCAGACACGATGTCCCAGTCCCAGCTTCCTGAACGTGACGCGCGTTGTGCCAGCGCCAGCCGCTCATTCGATCTACGAAGGTTCAGTTCCTGACGTTTACGCTCCGTGATGTCGGAGAAGGTCACAACCACCTGCAAGATGTTTCCCTCTTCATCGTGCATGGGATACGCATTGCAGATCACCCAGGTAGGTTCCTGGCGGTCAGGACGGCGTATCCCGGCAACATGGTTCTGAAGCGGTTCACCGGATGCGCAGACCCGATTGACCGGGTAGTCCTTCAAGGGCATGGGTGTTCCGTCGTCCCGGAGAAAGCACCATGCCGGGTCGACAGCCGTCTTTCCCAACATCTGGTCTTCGGTCAAGCCGAGGAGTGTCCCCGCCATGGCATTGGAAAGCAGAATCGACGTATCGGAGTTGTGAACCACTACGCCGGATGACAGGTTTTCAAGCAGGGACCGGTATCTTTGCTCGCTGTGCCGCACAGCAAGCTCTGCCCGGTATCGCTCGGTCACATCACTGAAGACCAACACTACGCCAACGATTTCGTCAAAGGCATTTTTTATCGGGGCGGCACTATCCGCAATCTGGTGTTCGCGCCCATCACGTGCCAGCAGCGTTGTGTGATTTGCCAAGCCAACCACCTGGCCGCCTTCCATCACCAATTGCACTGGATTGCTTGAACGTACGCGTGTCTCTGCACTGACGATGTGAAACACATCGGTCAAGGGTCGACCCAGTGCTTCGGCCTGCGGCCAGCCACACAGACGCTCCGCAGTGGGGTTCATGCCAGTGATGCGTCCAGACGAGTCTGTTGTGATGACGGCGTCACCGATCGAATTCAGTGTAATGGCGAGGTTTTGTTGTGCATCCCGCAATGCATCTTCACGCTGTCCAAGCGTCTTCAGCAGCCGGTTGAAGCCACCAATCAGCGCACCGACCTCGTCCTGGCGGGTGATCGGCAAAGGCTGCGGCGCTTCGCCGGACTCCGCCATGTGCGCCAGCCTATTCGTGGTAACAAACATGGGTGCGAGTTGATGCCGCAACATCCACCACGTCAGCACAACGGTTAGCAGACTGGCAAAGACCGCCGCCAGCAGCAATCGTCTCTCAAGGTCCCGGATCGGAGCAAATGCTTCCTCGGTGGGCATGGATACTGCCACGAACCAATTTGCCGCAGGAACGCCCTTGGCAGAACTCAGCACCTCGACGCCAAGCGGATTGACGAAGACAA
>CAZZLB010000419.1:0-3234 GCA_964654655.1 uncultured Rhodoferax sp.
AGTTTCTGGTTCCCTATTTCATCGCGGCGCATCCGGGCACCAGCGACGAAGACATGATGCGGCTGGCGCAGTGGCTGAAGAAGAACGGCTTTAGGGCCGACCAGGTGCAGACCTTTTACCCGTCACCCATGGCCAGCGCCACTGCCATGTACCACAGCATGCGCAACCCGCTGCGCAAGGTGACGCGGGATAGTGCTACGGTGGACATCGTGCGTGGCGACAAACGTCGGCGCTTGCACAAGGCCTTCCTGCGTTACCACGATCCAAACAACTGGCCTTTGTTGCGCGAAGCGCTCAAGGCCATGGGGCGCGCCGACCTGATTGGCAACGGCAAGCAGCACCTGATTCCGACATTTCAGCCTTTGACCGATGGCAACAACAGCAGTGCGGGGCGCAAGAATTCAAGCTCTGCCGCACTGCCAGCGAAAAAGCCCGTCAAGACGCTCATGCTGACCCAGCATACCGGCTTGCCACCGCGCGCCGACGGCGCCAGAAGTGCAAGGAACAAGGGTTGACACGTCCTTGCGATGAGGACTAGGAACTGGCGCGCTGTAATTTGATATTGGCGACCAGGCCACCGGTTGAGGCGTTGCTCAGGACAAAAGTACCGCCCATGCGCAGGACGATTTTCTCGACAATGGCAAGACCCAGTCCGGCGCCGTTGGCAGCAGTACGTGCCGCTTCACCACGATAGAACGGCTTGGTCAGGTTTGCCAATTGCTCCTCGGAGACGCCAATGCCGTGATCCCGTACCCGGATCAGGATCCAGTTGTCGCGGGCTTTGGCGGTGATGTCGAGCACAGCCACACCGGTGTCCACCGACTTGCCGTAGCGGCCGGCATTCTCCAGCAGGTTGCTAATGACGCGGCCGAGTTCAACTGTATCCGCCAGCACCAACAAATCGTCCCCCAGATCAAGGGTGACGCGCATATCGGTGCGATTGCGATAGCCGAACAGACAGGCCTCCAGTACTTCCGGCAAAGCCACCGGCGTCAGCTGCACTTTGTCAGGTCGGGCGTAGTCCAGAAATTTGCCGATGATGGCGTCAAGTTGCGTGATGTCGGAGACCATGTTGGCACGCGCATCGTCATCGGTCACACTGAGTTCGGTTTCCAGCCTCAGACGCGCCAGTGGTGTGCGCAGGTCGTGAGAAATGCCAGCCAGCATGATGGCCCGGTCCTGTTCGATCTTGGCCAGTCTCTGACTCATGCGGTTGAATCCGATATTGACGGCACGTATCTCGCTGGTGGCCACCGTCTCGTCGAGCGTGCTGGCGTCAAAATCACCCTCGCGCACCCGGCTGGCGGCAAACGAGAGTTCTTTCAGGGGCCGGTTGATCAGACGTGCAATCAGTGCAGCGCCTGCCAGCGAGAGTGCAGCCGCCGTGATCAACCAGACGATCCAGGTCCGACCCGCTGTGCGGTTGAAGCGGTCGCGGTTGGTGCGCATCCAGTAGTTGTCGCCGTCGATGGTGAAGCCAACCCACAAACCTTCTTCGTCATTGACGCTGTTGGCCAGTTCGGTGCCCGGACCAAGACGCGTGCCGAGTTCCTGTGCGATGCGCTGGCCAAGCGCGTCGCGATCGAAGGGCTCGAAGTGGTCGCCCGGTTCACGTGGCACGATGCGCACACTTTCCTGCTCGGTCATGGTCTTGATGAGGGAAACACGGGCAATTGCGTCTGAGTGAATCAGCGCTGCCCGGCTCAGATTGACGAGCGAAGCCATCTGCTGAGCGGTCTGGATTGCGCGTGGCTCAAATTCGAGCGAACGCAGCGTTTGCAGCCAGGCCAGAATGCTGCCGATCAACAGCAGGGCGAGCAGAAAGAAGGTGCGCCAGAATAGGCTCAGGCGCCAGGGCGGGCGCAATCGGCTCACCCGGCACCGTCGGGTACAAAGACGTAGCCAACACCCCAGACGGTCTGGATGTAGCGCGGACTGGTGGCGTCAATTTCAACCAACTTGCGCAGGCGCGAAACCTGTACATCCAGGCTGCGGTCGTAAGGTTCAAATTCGCGACCGCGCGCCAGTTGCGCCAGCTTTTCGCGCGACAGGGGTTGGCGCGGATGGCGCACCAGTGTCTTGAGCATGGAGAATTCACCGGTGGTCAGTGGCAGGTCTTCGTTGCCACGTTTGAGGGTGCGCGCGCCCAGATCAAAGGAAAATGGACCGAAATTGACGACCTCGTTTTCACTGGACGGTGAGCCGGGCGCCTCCTGCGCCGGGCGGCGACGCAGCACAGCATGGATGCGTGCCAGCAATTCGCGCGGGTTGAACGGTTTGCCCAGATAGTCGTCGGCACCGACTTCCAGACCCACAATGCGGTCCACATCCTCGCCCTTGGCGGTCAGCATGATGATGGGTGTGCGGTCCTTGGCCGCCCTGAGGCGCCGACAGACCGAAAGACCGTCTTCGCCCGGCATCATCAGGTCGAGTACGATCAGGTCCACGGTCTCGCGCAGCAGAATGCGCGTGAGCGACTTGCCGTCCTCGGCCTGTACCACGTCAAAGCCTTCCTGTGTCAGGTAGCGTCGCAGCAGGTCACGGATGCGGGCATCGTCGTCGACCACCAGAATCTTGTCGTTTCGCGCAGAGTTTTGGCTCATGGGTGCACCAGTGAATTTGTAACAAAGCTGATTTTGCAGTCTGGCCAAGGGGAAAAGTGCAAAATTCGGGTGACGTTGACAAGCTGTTACAAATCTTTCCGCTGTGCACAAAGCAATGGGTGAACAATGGCGCCGTGGCACGCATTCAAATCTTCGTATGGTTCACGCTCGTTCTGTGTGGCGCCTGGGCACAACCGGCAGGGCGTCCACAGGCTGCGGCTTCGCAGGGCCTGAGCGAGCAGCGCCGAGTGGAACTGCGTCAGACCTTGAAGGCGCAGGGGGCGCAGGAACTGGCGGGCAGACCACCGATCGCCGCCACGCCGTCGCCAAGCCGGCACTTGTCCGCCCAGGAGCGCGCCGACCTGCGGCAACAACTGCGAGCGCAGCGTCCCAGCACCCAGTCGGAGCGTCCCTGAGGGCGAGCGCGCGGCATTGTCTTCAACAGGAGTCGATTTGAACAAGCTCACCAGAATCGTCGCAGCATGTGCCATCCTGGGGGCATCCACGGGTGGTTTTGCCCAACAGGCCGAGCGTCCGGCCGCACAGAATATCGTCCAGCTGTCGGCCAGTGGCGTCGTCGAAGTGCAGCAGGACCTGCTGTCGATTGTCATGAGCACAACACGCGATGGTG
>CAZZLB010000420.1:0-3217 GCA_964654655.1 uncultured Rhodoferax sp.
TGATGTGGATACAGGCGACACTCTCAGTGTGTCAGGTCTGAGCGCTTCGAACGGCGCCGTGGTCACCAACACCAATGGCACCTTCACCATTACCCCGACAGCCAATTTCAATGGTGCTGTTACGCTCAATTACAACGTTGTCGATGGCCGCGGTGGAACAGTTGCTGCGACTCAGACTTACAAGCTGGCTGCGGTGAACGATGTGGCCGTCATCACGGACGACGTTTCCACTATTCAGGATAAGTCGGTTGTGGAGGCGGGCACCGGCGTCGTCGGCGACCCCAATGCGAGCGGCAAACTCCTTATCACGGATGTCGACACAGGCGAGGCGAAGTTCCAAGTACCCAACACAGTCATCGGAACGTACGGCGACTTCACCTTCAATGCGAATACGGGTGCGTGGACTTACAAGCTGCGTGACGCCGATGCGAACGTTCAGGCACTGAAAACGGGTCAAACCGTGACCGACACCTTGCATGTCGTTTCCTTCGACGGCACAGCAGGCAATGACGTTATCGTAGGAATTGCGGGGTCGAATGACAGCGTTGACGTTATCGGTACAACAACTTTGACCTTCACAAATGTGTCTGGGGCAATTGGGATTTACGGCGGATTCAACTTTACGGCAACAGACTCCTACTATTACAGTTTGCCTGACTGGTATGGAACTGGATCCCAGGCCTACAACGGTTACGCGGGTCGGTATTCGGACATGGTTACCGCCACTGGTGCAGACTTTTCTGTCGACAAGTTAGATATCCGTGAATACAGTGGTGCGAAAGAAGTCGATATCAAAGGCTTCAACAACGGGGTTGAACTTTACAACAAGCATATTGTGCTCACTACCACAATGCAGACCGTGGCGCTCGACTACGTCAACATTGACGATCTACAGATCGTCGTTACGACTGGTAGTGCTAACAACGGACTGTACGGTTGGTGGCTCATTGATAACATCATGGTCGCGTAGTCATATGAAAAGCCCTGTCACTGCGCGATCAAGCGTAGCGTCAAATAGGGCACATAAGTTCGCACGGCCGATCGGCGCACGTTGCGGCGGTCGTCCGTGATGTCAACTACAGCGAGCGGCACCGCGACGCCATCAGGCGTCAGGCATAGCCGGCGCAGCCACCCTTGCCTGATCGTAGACCGGCTGCGCCGGCATGTCTTCCAGATGCCGTGCATCGGCCCAGTCCAGAATTTCGATCGCCTCGCCCTGGATACGCACGCGGTTCAGGCCGGCGTTCGGAATATCACTCTGACGCGGCCCCGACAGCGGCAGCGCCAGCGCCGTGCGGTAAATCATGTCGAGCACCCCACCGTGCGTCACTACCACCAGCGTCTTGTGCACATGCTGGCGCGCCAGCGCCCGCACGGCGGCCAGCACACGGGCGTGAAACTGGCGCGTACTCTCACCTCCGGTAAAAGCGTAGTCGGCATCGAACCTGATCCATTGCGCCCAGGCCTCGGGGTGCTGTGCCTTGATGTCGTCGACCCGCATGCCATCGATCACACCAAAATTCTGTTCACGCAAGGCCGCGTCCAGCGCAGCACAACCTTGACTCAGCTGCAGATGGTTCTGAAGGATGGGTGCCGCCGTCTGTCGGGTACGCGTGAGGTCGCTGCAAACGAGTTCGTGCAGCGTCTCGGCGGCCAGCCGCAGGCCCAACCGGCGCGCCTGCTCGTGGCCGACCGCGTTGAGCGGCACATCGACCTGACCCTGAAAGCGCAGTTCGCGGTTCCAGTCGGTTTCGCCATGGCGGATCAGGATCAGTTCCGTCATCCAGCCGCTTCCTGACTGGCTTTCACAATCAGCACGGGCACGCCCGCCGCATGCAGAACCTCATTGGAGACCGAGCCCAAGAGGGCGCTGCGCAAGGGACCGGTGCCGCTGGCACCCATCACCACCAGATCACACCCGTGACGCTCCAGGATGTCGATCAGGGTGTGCGCCGGGTCGCCTGAGGCCACTTCGCTCTCGCAATCGATGTCGGCCTCGGCCAGCAGGGCCTGCGCCACCTCCAGCGTGTGGGCACCGGCGCTGGCGCTGACGCGCTCCAGAACCTGCGGATCGTGCGCCACCACCAGTTCATACAAATTGGCGGGCTCCTGAACATTGGCCAACACCACCCTGGTCTCCAGACCCGCCTGCGCCATGCGAATGGCGAAGCGGACGGCATCCAGCGAAACAGCCGAACCATCGACTGGCAGTAGTATCTTCATCTATATTCTCCAAGATGCCTCAATATACGCCAGTCTGCCAAAGGACTGCTTTCATATGAATCAACTTGTCTTTCTTCCGGGCCTGGCCGCTGACAGCGTGATGTGGCAGCGCCAGCTCGATGCCATGCCTGCACACCTGCAAGCCGTGGTCAGCGATGTACACAGTCGCCACGCCAGCCTGCCGGAAATGGCCGCCAGTCTGCTGCAAGAACAGGCGGGCGAACTGATCCTGTGCGGCGCCTCGATGGGCGGCATGCTGGCCATGGAAGTGGTGCGTCAGGCACCGCAGCGGATCAAAGCGCTCGCGCTGCTGGGTACCAGCGCCAGGCCGGAAACCGAGGCCATGCGCGCACTGCGCGAGGCCGCCATCACCCTGTTTGCGCAAGGGCGTGTTGAAGAGGTGCTACAAGCCAATCTGCCGCTGGCGTTTCACCCGAGCCGCTCCGAGGAAAGGACACTGCAGCAAACTTACCTTGACTTCGTGCTGCGCGCCGGAGCCCGGCAACTGATTCGGCAAAACCGCGCGGTGATGGCGCGTGTCGATGCGCGGCTTCATCTGGCTGACATTGGCTGCCCGACCCTGGTGATGTGCGGTGATTCCGACCAGTTGACGCCGCCCGAATGCTCGCGCGAGATTGCGCAACTGATCAAGGGAGCCGAGTTCGTCATGCTGCGCGAGTGCGGCCACATGCTGACCATGGAGCGCCCGGCCGAAGTCAACGCAGCGCTTTTGCGCTGGCTGGCAGCCCAGGGACTGGCGTGACGGCAGCTACGCCGGCGCCTGACCGCGCGGGCCGAGGCGGTCGACGGCCTTCAGCGTCTGTTCGAGCTTCCAGACATCGTGGCGCGCCTGCATCACGGCCCAGAGTTCGCCGCCGTTGCCGGCAAGTTCGCCAAGCCGCACGGCGACCGGGGGCGTTACCGGCGCCTCGCCTGCGAGAATGCGGTGCAAGGTCTGGCGCGACAGGCCGAGTGCCTTGGCCGCCGCCGTGAC
>CAZZLB010000421.1:0-3213 GCA_964654655.1 uncultured Rhodoferax sp.
CGTACCTGGAGCGCGACGCGCGTTGCCGTGGTATCTGCCACCACCGTCGTCAGCACCGGCCTGGTCAGCGTCGTCAACTCGCAGCGCAGTGTCAATGGCCTGGTGCTCAGCGGTGACGCGGCACGTGCGCTGGTGGCGGGCGATCTGGTGCGCGTTCGCGGGGTCCTTTCCTCCATCGACGGCAGTCTCACGGTACAGAGTGTTCAGTACCCGTCTGCTCCTGCGACCAACGCGCAGCAGGGTGAGGCGGAAATTGAAGCATGGGTGACCGGCGTTGCCACGGCCGTTCGATTCAGCTTGGGCAGTGTTGTCGTGGATGCCAGCCAGGCCGCGTTCGAACCTGCCGGTGCCCGTGTTGCTGCCGGTAGCCGCGTCGAGGTCAGTGGTGTCTGGCAATCGGGGATCCTCAAGGCGACCAAAGTCCAGATCCAGAACGTGCAAGAAATCGAAACGGTGGAAATCAGCGGCCGCATTCAGGAGTTCACCAGCCTGGCCAGCTTTGTGGTGCGGGGTCAGCCCTGTGATGCGTCCGGTCTCAGCGTGGTCGGCAACGGCAAGTTGAGCGACTTGAAACTGGGCGTTTCAGTCAAGCTCACCGGCACCAAGGCGGGTGATGTGCTGAAAGTGATCAAGCTGGAACTTGCCTGAAGGCGGGGCGTCATTCGTGCGCCGCCGCCATCAACGCGGCAAATCCGATGAAGATGCCGCCGGTCAGTCGATTGAAGGCGAGCATGACGCTGGCGCTTTGCAAGTAAGCAGACAGGCGCTTGCCGCTGATGGCATACACAAAATACCAGGTAATTTCGATCACGGCAAACGTCGCCAGCAGGATGCCTAACTGCGCCAGGGTGGCTGCCTGCGGCTTGATGAACTGCGGAAAGAAGGCGGCGGCAAAAAGCAGCGCCTTGGGGTTGCTCGCCGCAACCATCAGGCCTTGCCGGAATAACACTGCTGGTCTGGCTGCCAAAGCGGCTGACCGATGCGCGTTCTTCACGTCCTGCTGAACCGGTGAGCGCCAGTTCTGCACACCCAGATAGGCCAGGTAGGCCGCTCCGGCCAAACGCAGCGCGTCAAACAGCGTCGGAAAGGTATGCAGCAAAGCGCCCAATCCGGCAGCAGAAATACTCATCATTGCCAGCAAGGCCGTCAAGCATCCGCTCATCGTGGCGACCGCCGCGCGCAAACCGAAACGTGCGCTGTTGCTCATTACCAGAAGCATGTTGGGGCCCGGAGTGGCTGCTACAAAAAAGGTCATCAGGACGAACAGCCACCAGGTTTGCAGACTCATCTTGTCAGTTCTCAAAAAGAGGCATTGTCTCCTCTTGCGCGCAGCTCAAGGCGCATTGTGCAAATGCTTGTCGAGAAAGGCACCCAGTTCCCGGATCGACTGGTCTGCCCCATATCAGGAAACACCTTCACCTCTGCCATGGACCCCTGCGCATTCATGCGCTGGCGATGCCGGAGACCAGACCCTGATTGAACGACATCAAGCACTGCAGTGCCATGCTCGCCGGATTTGGCGACGGAACGGTTACGACAATGAAACTGGTCATTGGAAAAGCGCGGTGGTGGGCGAAACCGGAAGGAGCGCTTGCAGTGCATCTGCCGGGAAGGGATGTATGAACTCCAGGCTGTGCTCTGCGGGCGCTTGCAGCCATTCCTCATACCGATCTGTGGGCAGGATGACGACCATGCGCTTCTCGTCGGTTGGTTTGTGAAACTTCCGCATCAAGGGGTGATTGTCGGCATTGACGGTAAGCATGGTGTAGCTGTGAACCCATTCTCCTTTTGGTGATTTCCATACCGACCACAGTCCGGCGATTCCAAGAGGTTCTCCGTCGGCCCGAACAATCCGGGTGGGCACCGACTTGCCACTGCGCCAGTCGGGTTCAAAGAGGGCTTCTGCGGGGATGATGCAGTGTTGGGCACGCTTCCAGGCATCCCTGAAGCTTGGCTTCTCGGCCACCGTCTCGCTCCTGGCATTGAAGGTGTGACGGGCAATCTTGGTGTCTTGCGACCAGTGTGGCACCAGGCCAAACAAGCCCGTCATTGCTTCGCGCGGTGGTACTGCCTCATCACCCAAGTCAAAGTTCGAATGGCGCCGTATGAAGGCACCCAGATACCCTGGCCACAAGTCATGTTTGCCTGGGTCCGCAGGCGGCTCG
Source organism: uncultured Rhodoferax sp. (assembly GCA_964654655.1). Lineage (GTDB taxonomy): Bacteria > Pseudomonadota > Gammaproteobacteria > Burkholderiales > Burkholderiaceae_C > Rhodoferax. Next base: position 2,166 of record CAZZLB010000421.1, read on the forward strand.
ACGCCGAAGTGCCGAAGGTACTTGTCCTGTTCTTTCAGGGCTTGGTAATGGCTGCACATCAAGACAGACCTATGCGGTCAGATGATTGGCGGAGAGACAGGGATTCGAACCCTGGATACGTTTGACCGTATACCGGATTTCGAGTCCGGCGCATTCGACCACTCTGCCATCTCTCCGGTATCGAACGGCTCAATTATACCAACCGGTCACTGTTCAAACTGCTGCAAGGCCTGCATCACATCGCCCTCGCTGATGCCAGGCTGCAATTCAACGGTAGTCCGGAGTTGCGTCAATCCCGGCGCACCTTGTTCACGCAGCAGTGCGATCGCCCTGGCGGCTTCCTGCGGCGTGGCAAAACCGGTACTTTGAAGCAGCACGCGGCCAGCGCTCTCCTGCAGCTTGAAGTAGAACTTGCCGTCGCTCTCGCGGTACTGCTTGAAGCTCGGCAACGCTGCCTTGCTTGCCTTGGCCACCTTGGCCAGCGTGGGAGTGCTGCGCAGGTCACGCAGACCAACGGCGTGGCGCAATTCAGCCGTGAAGGGTGTGGCCAGCTTTCGTGCCTTCTCGGCGCCGGCGCGCAGGATGTCTTCCATCCTGTCGGGCGCTGCCATGAGTGCGGTGTAGCGCTCGCGCAGCGGCGCCATCTCGCGGTCGATGCGTTCAAACAGCACCTGCTTGGCATCGGCCCAGCTGATGCCGTCAAGGTAGGCCTGGCGCAGGGTCGCGGTTTCGTCCGCGCTGGCAAAGGCCTGGTAAATCTGGAACAGGGCCGAGCCTTCTGTTTCTTTGGGCTCGCCGGGTGCGCGCGAGTCGGTGAGGATGCCAGCGACCAGCTTCTTGAGTTGCTGGCGCGGTGCAAACAGCGGGATGTGGTTGTCGTAACTCTTGCTCATCTTGCGCCCGTCCAGACCCGGCAGTGTGGCCACACTGTCCTCGATGAGTGCTTGCGGCAGCGTCAGGTGTTCGCCGTAGAGATGGTTGAAACGTTGCGCAATGTCGCGCGCCATCTCGATGTGTTGTACCTGGTCACGCCCTACCGGAACCTGGT
>CAZZLB010000422.1:0-3212 GCA_964654655.1 uncultured Rhodoferax sp.
GAAACGATAACAGATTGTTTCGACATTTTAACTCTCCGGTTTTGATTGATGAAACGTAGGATTGAATGCCCTACACTATTGGAATGATGGTGTTTCTTGTGTTTATCTCCGGATAACCCCACCCATCCCCCACCCCCCGGCTATGGTTTGGGACTCCGCCGCGCCGCTGTCGCTGTATTCCACTCCCCCAAGTACCAAAAACTTAGCGACGCTGCAAAAATAAAGGACATACCCCCCTACGCATTTTTACCCAAGCTAAGTACCCCCAAATATAGGAACACCCCCCGGGTAGGAGTCCCAGGTACTTGCACCCGCTTTTATTTTTGTATATGCTGCACCCGCAATGATTACCTGTCACGCAGAAGAATTCGTGCCAATCACCGTGGGGCTGCAAGAACCCTACGGAAATATCCGTGATAAAGCACGCGCAGCTTGCAATGCAGCCAAGCTTTTGCAAGACGAAGGCTATGATGGCGAAGATGCCAGCTCAAAGGACTTTGAGTTCAGCCTAAAAACGCTTGTCACGGACATGGCAGCGGGTAAGGAAGTCGCTGCTGCGCGGATTGACCCCTTGATTCAGACCCCCTCAGGTGCAATCGAGGTCAATGCAGTGCTCACTGCGTTCGATATGGCTGTGGTACAAGATGCCAAGCGCATCAGAAACTACGTCACGAACAAGCTGATCCTGGAATCAGAGAACATGGATGCGCGAATCCGCATCAAAGCCCTGGAAATGCTGGGCAAAATCAGCGATGTGGGCCTGTTTAGCGAGCGCACGGAAGTCACCATCAACAATCGATCCACGTTGGAGCTTGAAAACACACTCAAAGACAAGCTGCGTCGCCTGATGGGTGCAGATACTGCTGAGGATGTGCAGATTAACCCCATGCCCGTGGTCGATCCAGTCAAAATTGATGTGGATAACGCTCTAGGCGACCTGTGATAGACGCCCTTGGCTTAAATACCCTGACTGCGCATGAGCTAAAACTCTTGCACGACAACATTTCGTCGTTTTCGCCTGAAGAACAGGTGCAGATTCTGGCGATTTCAGAGGAATTAGAGCGCAGAGCGCAGTCAAAACGCTGCCAAAACGACCTGATTGAGTTCTGCAAACACATTGACCCCACGTATATTGTTGCAGCGCACCACAGAAGGCTGGCAGAACTGCTGGTTGAGATTGCTTACGGCAACAAAGACCGTATTGCGGTGTCCGTACCCCCTCGGCATGGCAAATCTCACCTCGTTTCGACACTATTTCCGGCGTGGTTTCTAGGTAAATTCCCTGATAAGAAGGTGCTGATGGTGTCAAACACCACAGATTTGGCGGTTGATTTTGGGCGCAAAGTGCGTAACATCATCGCTGACTCTAAGTACCAATCCATCTTTCCGGGGGTGTCCCTTGCAGCAGACTCCAAAAGCGCCGGACGTTGGTCTACTAATCGTGGTGGTGAGTACTTTGCCACTGGCGTTGGTTCTGCTTTGGCGGGTCGCGGTGCTGATCTGTTGCTGATTGACGACCCACATGATGAGCAGGATCTGCTCGCAGGGAACTTCGATGCACTGGAGAAAGCCTACCAGTGGTTCATGTTTGGAGCACGAACCCGTCTAATGTCACAAGGACGTGTGGCGGTGGTGCATACACGCTGGCATCAGGATGACCTGATCGGTCACTTGGTCAGGGACGCTGCCAACAACCCCAAGGCTGACCAGTACGAAGTCTTTGAGTTTCCGGCCATATTGGAAACCGCCACTGGACAAAAAGCTCTATGGCCTGAGAAGTTTGATCTGGATGCACTGGAGCGTACCAAGGCGTCAATGCCGTCATTCCAGTGGAACGCGCAGTACATGCAGTCCCCCACCTCGGAAGAAGCTGCAATCATCAAGCGCGAGTGGTGGGTGCCCTGGACGTTGGAGGACGCCCCGTCGTGTGAGTACGTGATCATGACGCTGGATGCGGCAGCGGAGAAACACAACCGGGCGGACTACACGGCGCTGACGACGTGGGGGGTGTTTGCCGATGACAACCTCACCGGGGGTGCGTCACACCTCATACTGCTCAACGCGATCAACGTGCGGGTGGAGTTTCCAGAGTTAAAAGAGCTGGCGTTCAGGGAATGGAAAGATTGGGAACCGGACTCGTTCATTGTGGAAAAGAAATCCGCCGGGACGCAGTTGTACCAAGAACTCAGGCGTATTGGGATACCGGTCCAAGAATTCACTCCCCACAGAGGCACAGGCGATAAAGTTGCCCGTTTGAACGCTGTGGCCGATATACTGCGCAGTGGGATGGTCTGGTATCCACAAGGGCGTAGATGGGCTGAGGAACTTATCGAACAGTGCGTGGCGTTTCCGTACGGGTCCAATGATGACTTGGTTGACTGCACATCCATGGCACTGACACGGTTTAGACAGGGTGGGTTCATCAGCTTGCCAAGTGACTACCGGGACCGCGATTATTTTGCGCACCGTAGGGTGGCGTACTACTGAGGATAACCATGGCAACAAACATTGACCGCGCTCTGACGCCATTCAATCCCGAAGATATGGGCGCAGAACCCGCGCTGGAAATTGAGATTGAAGATCCTGAATCAGTCACCATCGGCATCGATGGACTTGAGATTCAGCTTGGGGCCGAGGAAACCCCAGAAGGTGAGTTTGACGCCAACCTCGTTGATGAGATTGACTCAGGTGCGTTGGCTACCTTGGCCAGTGAATTGATCTCAGACTATGACAACGATTTGAGCAGCCGTAAAGACTGGGAAGAGACTTACGCCAAAGGTCTAAAACTGCTGGGTCTAAAGTACGAAGAGCGCACCGAGCCGTGGTCGGGAGCTTGCGGGGTGTTCTCCCCCATCTTGACGGAAGCTGTTGTTCGGTTTCAGTCTGAGGCCATCACTGAGCTGTTCCCCGCTTCAGGTCCGGTAAAAACCCAAATCATCGGCAAGCAGACCCGTGAGAAGGAAGAAGCCGCCGAGCGTGTTCAGGATGACATGAACTACCAGTTGACTGATGTCATGGTGGAGTATCGGCCTGAGCATGAGAAGCTGTTGTGGAACCTGCCGATCTCAGGCAGTGCGTTCAAGAAGGTTTATTACGATCCGAGCTTGCAGCGGCAAGTCTCCATGTTTGTTCCGGCAGAAGATATCGTCCTGCCGTATGGGGTCTCAGAGATATTTTCTGCACCGCGTATCACCCATCGGATGCGTAAGTCC